>JAISMQ010000005.1 GCA_031276685.1 Treponema sp.
CGCTGCTACCGATTGTTCCATCTTTCCCTCCCTCTTGGTTTATTTGGCCTCTATTCTATCATAAAAAAATAAGTGCTGTTGCCCTGATTGACCATTGACATGTTTTATGTCCATGGTATTCTGCTCCTATGAGTACGAGCCGCGACTGGCTCAGCCTTCTGCAAACGCCGGGAATAAGCAGGCGCTCTCTTAGAAGCGCGGCTGCCGCCGGGACCCTGCCCCAGTTGCCCGAAGGGCTTAGGATTGAAGAAGGCGAAGAAAGGGCGGAAAAGATCCTCAAAGAGGCGGAAAAGGCCGGCGTCCGCGTGCTCAGCCCCTGGGACGGGGAATTCCCGGCCATGCTCCGATCCATCCCCTCCCCTCCCCTGATCCTGTTTGTCCGGGGCAGCACGGCCATATTAAACGAAGCCCGGAGCGCCGCGGTGGCGGGAAGCGTTTCGCCGGGAGACGAAGCCGGCGATGCCTGCCGCCGCGTGACCGGGGCGCTTTGCCGCCGGGGTTTCGTCATCGTGAGCGGCCTTGCGCGGGGCTGCGATACCCTGGCCCATCAATGCTGCCTGGAAACGGGGGGCAAGACCGCGGCGGTTCTGGCCCACGGCCCCGACTACTGCTACCCCAGGGAGAACAGCCGCCTGGCCGAGGCAATCCTGGAAAGCGGCGGCCTCCTCCTCTCGGAATACCCTCCCGGCGTAAAGCCCCGGCGGAATTACTTCGTCGCCAGGGACAGGCTCCAGAGCGGCCTTGCACAGGGGCTCTGCGTTATCGAAGCCGAACTTTCAGGGGGCACCATGCACACGGCCCGGTTCGCGGAAAAGCAGGGCCGTCTCATAGGCTGCGTCCCCTGCGAGGCGCCGGGCAACAGGTTTCTTTTACGCGGGGGGAAAGCCTCTCCTCTGGGCAGCGACGGCGAAATTGAACAATTTATCAATATGATGGAAGCGGCAATTCAACGTTAAAATAACCACGAACCACACAAACCTTCACGAGCTTTCGTGTCGCAACCAGGCGTCCCTGCGCTGCCTCACTCAGCGGCAGACCACACGGAACCCATGCTTGTCGTTCCCGCTGTTGGGGTTGTTGCCGGTCCGGATGGACACCGCACAGTAGGACGCATCTTCTTCCTTCCAGCCGCCCCCCCGGATCA
Source organism: Treponema sp. (assembly GCA_031276685.1). Taxonomy (GTDB): domain Bacteria; phylum Spirochaetota; class Spirochaetia; order Treponematales; family Breznakiellaceae; genus JAISFT01. Next base: position 1,145 of record JAISMQ010000005.1, read on the forward strand.
CCCGCCACGCGCCCTGATTGGGGCCCGCAGGATCAGTCACGGTTCCCGTATCGAAACTGTTGGTATGCCAGTCCCAGCACCATTCCCGCACGGTCCCGCTCATGTCATACTAGCCCAGTCTGTTTGCCATCTTTTCTCCTGCCGGATGTGTGGCGCCGTCTGCATTATCTTTGTACCAGGCGTAAATGTCTAGTGTAGTTTCGTCATTGGTCTCCGCCCACGTATCAGCAAACGTACCGCTGGGGTCAGGCGTACCACCGCCACGGGCCGCATATTCCCACTCTGCCTCCGTGGGCAATCGATACCCGTTGGCAGCCGTGTCCATCTCAGCCCAGTCACAGGCCGTTGTATTTGTGGAATCCTTTATGACACCGCCGCTCCTTTTGTACACCGGCGTCTTCCCGCTCATCTCGCTGTACGCATTGCACCACACGATCACATCCCGCCAGTTTATACCCGTTACCGGTTCCCGCTTGGCGGCGGCGGTAGGAGCCGCCCCATCCGTTCCGTCATTCCCCTCCCGGCCCGCATTGGCAAAGGTGTACCCATTCCCGGCCGCCCACTGCTTCACCTCGTACCACAGTTCGTATGTGGTTTCATGCTTTGCTATCTTGAAGGGGCTTAAAATTACCGTGCGGCCTTCGGAAAACATGCCGCGCCAAACTCCCATGCTGGTAGTATGGGAATACGCGCTGTTGCCGGCGATGGTTACGGGATCGGAGTCATTGGGGGTGGTCAGCGCCGTCTCCCGGTATCGGGCCGGGGTGGTAAAAGCCCCAATAGTAATGCTAAAATCCTCGGTATAGTCCGTTCCTGCCGCCAATCCGTTGGCAATCTTCGCCGTAACCTCCACGGTTCCCTCCCCGGTGGTTGACAGGGTACTCCCGCTGATGCTTGCCCCGGTGGTACCCACATTTTTCACGCTCCATACGATGTCCTTATTCGCGACGATTGCGGGTTCTACCGTCCCACTTAAGGTAAGGTCTACTCCCACCTTCTCGTATGTGGGTACGCCCGTAATCCCGGTTACCGGCACAAACCCTTCGCCCTTGCCGGATTTTTCTTTTTCCCCCAGCAAGGCAACAAAGAAGGGGTTCGTACAGGCCCCCAGGAGGACGGTCAATAGTATGAGCAGGGGCAGGCCCCGCTTTATGGTGTTACGCATGATCATATCCTCCGGCCAAAGGCCAAGCCCGCGCCCCAAATGTAGGGGTAACCCCCGCGGACGGCAGGTTCCAGATACCAGGCGCCCAGGGGGATGCGCCAGCCTGCGGCCAGGCCGCCCAAAAAGGCGGGGATGGTGTTTCCTTCGTGGAAGATCAGGTCCGCCCCCAGTTCAAGCTGGGCAAAAAGGCGGGATGTTTCAAAGGAAAAGAAATACCAGCGGCCCAGAGCGGCTATTTCCAGGGTTCCGGCGCCGGAAAAATCGTAACTGTACCCGGTCTTCAGCCCCGCCGCGAACAACCGGCCCAGGTCCCTGTCCATGGAAATCCAGGAGGCCCCGGCAGCATAAGTGGGGGTGTTCATATTCCCCTCCAGCCCAACACCCAGCGCCCAAGGCTTGTCCTGGGCGGCGGCGGAACGGGGGAAAAAAACAGACGATAAAATGAGCAGCAAGAAAAGAAAGAACCGGAACTTATCCGGCGAAACTACGATACATTTGACACACCGGCCG
>JAISMQ010000050.1 GCA_031276685.1 Treponema sp.
CCCGTCCCATTCCGGCGGCGCTGAACCCGACACGATGCAGTCTATCTGCCCGCGCATGGTACCGTAGATCTTTGCGAACATAAACCGCGAATACCACACCATAAAAAGGGTAATCGCGATGAATCCTGCGGTAAGGGCCAGAAAATACAGAAGCACTACGGTTCAGCCCCGCTTCTCAGCGACAGTTCGCCGGCCCGGTGGCACGCCACAAGCCGGCTGTTGCCAAAGTCCTGGAACCGGGGCTGCTCTTTTTTGCAGCGTTCCTCGCAGTACCGGCAGCGGGGGTGGAAATAGCAGCCCTCCGGCAGATTCGCCGGGTTCGCTACTTCCCCTTCAAGCACGATCCGGTCCCCTTTCTGGCGCGGGTTCGGCTTGGGTATGGCCGACAGCAGCGCCTCCGTGTAGGGGTGCAGGGGCTGGGCGAAAATGTCATCGGTTACGCCCGTTTCAACCAGCTTGCCCACGTACATGACGCCGACGCGGTCCGATATGTGCCGGATAACGCCCAGATCGTGGGAAATGAACAGGTAGCTCAGGTGAAGCTTCCGCTGCAGGTCCATCAGCAGGTTGAGGATCTGGGCCTGTACCGAAACATCGAGCGCCGACACCGCCTCGTCGCAGACGATAAAGTCCGGGTTGGTCGCAAGCGCCCGGGCAATGCCGATGCGCTGCCGCTGGCCGCCCGAAAAGGCGTGGGGGTACCGCTCAAGCTGTTTTTTATCGAGCCCCACAAGCTCCATCAGCTCCATGGTCTTTTCCCGGATTTCGGCGCCGCCGTACAGCTTGTTGCAGATCAGGGGTTCGCTGATAATGCCCAGCACCGTCATCCGCGGGTTCAGCGACGAGTAGGGATCCTGAAAGATAAGCTGCATGTTGCGCCGGGCCGTGCGGAGTTCGGTCGCCCCCAGCTTGTTAATGTCGATCACCTGGTTGTTCAGCCGGTAGCGGATGGAACCCCCGGTCGCGTTGATGGCCCGCAGGATACAGCGCCCGATGGTCGTCTTGCCGCAGCCGGACTCCCCCACCAGGCCGAAGGTTTCCCCCCGGTTGATAACGATGTCCACATCGTCCACGGCCTTAACATAGCCGACCGTCCGTTTTAGGATTCCTGCGTTAATGGGGAAGTATTTTTTAAGACCCTGAATTTGCAGGATTGCGCCTTCCGGCATATCGGCCTGTACTGCCGGTCCCGCTTTTGTGATTGTTTCGTTCATCGCGGCCCCTCCCCGCCGTTCCCCCCGGCAGCTTGCCGGCACAACGTACACCTGACCTGGTGCCCCGGTTCTATTTCCTGCATCGGGATATCTTCCGTGTTGCAGACCCCGTCTTTTGCAAAATCGCAGCGGTTGTAAAAACCGCATCCGGGTTTCAGGTTGATGGGGATGGGCACGGTCCCGGGGATGGATTTAAGGCGGCTTTTCTTTTCCTTCGCCAGCGCCGGTATCGCCTTCATCAAAGCGATGGTGTAAGGGTGCGCCGGATTGTTGAACAGGGTATCTACGTCCGTGTACTCCACTACCTTGCCCAGGTACATGACCGCCACGTGGTCGGACATTTCCGCAATTACCCCCAGGTCGTGGGTAATAAATATAATTGACGAACCCTTGTTTTTTTTAAGATCGTTGATAAGTTTCAGCACCTGGGCCTGGATGGTTACGTCCAGCGCCGTTGTCGGCTCGTCGGCAATCAAAATCGCAGGATTGCTGGCCAGGGCCATGGCGATCATCGCCCGCTGGCGCATGCCGCCTGACAGTTGGTGGGGGTACTCCTTAAGCCGCTGCTCCGGGTTGGAAATGCCCACCTGCCGGAATATGTCCACCGCGATGCGGTTCGCCTCCTCCTGGCTGTCGGTTACGTGGAGCAGAATGGGCTCCGTTACCTGGTTCCCCACGGAGAGGATGGGGGAAAATGCCTTCATGGGCTCCTGGAAGATCATGGCGATGTTCCGCCCCCGGATAGAGCGGATTTCGGGGCTGTTGCTGCCGAGTCCCGCGATATTCACAGGTTCCTTGAGACGTTCGCCGTTTTTTTCGTAGAGGAGGATATCGCCGTCTATATGGGCGTAGCCCGGGAGCAGGCGCAGGATAGCGTTGGTAGCAACGCTTTTGCCGCAGCCGGACTCCCCCACGATGCCCAGGGTCTTGCCGTGTTCCAGTTCAAAGTCAACGCCGTCAACCGCCTTTAACAGGCCCTCGTCCAGTTTGAAGTGGACCTTGACGTTTTTCAACGCCAGAATTGTGTTGTCGTTCACCGCCAGCCCCCGTTATTTTGCGTAAGGATCGGCCGCGTCGCGCAGGCCGTCGCCGATAAAGTTGAACACCAGTACCGTTAGGATGACGAAAGCCACCGGAAATAAAAGCCACGGGTGCATGGCCAGGGCCTGTATGGTCTGGGCGTCCTGGAGAAGTACACCCCAACTGACAATAGGAGCCTGCAGCCCAAGCCCAAGGAACGAAAGCGCCGTTTCACCCAGAATGGACGCCGGTATGGACATGGTTACGTTCACGATCATGTAGCTGGCGAACGAGGGGAGCATGTGCTTAAAGATGATCCGGGCGTCTGTGGCCCCGCAGAGCCGGGCCGCCGTGGTAAAGTCCTCCTCCCGGACGGAGAGGATCTTCCCCCGCACGACACGGGCCAGGCCGGTCCAGCCGATAAGGGACATGACGAAGATCATGCCGAAATAGATGAACAGGGGATCCCAGTGGCGCGGCAGCGCGGCGGCCAGGGCCATCCAGAGCGGCAGCGTAGGGATACAGAGCAACAGGTCGATAATTCGCTGGATGATATTGTCCACCACGCCGCCCAGATAGCCGGAGAGGCCCCCCAGGGTAACGCCCAGCACAAAGGTCAGCATAACAGACAGAACCCCGAAAGCAAGAGATACCCTGGTTCCGTAAATGATCCTGGTGAATAAATCGCGGCCAAGCTGGTCTGTACCCATCAGGAGGTAGGGTGCGCCGGGTTCCTTAGGACCGAAAAGATGGATGTCGGTAGGGATAAGCGCCCACAGTTTGTAGGGGCTCCCCTTTACAAAAAAGCCCATTTCATACTTTACCGTGGTATTGTACGAGAAGGTACGTTTGAACGTAACCGGATCGGTGAACCTGTCTATCTCATACACAAAAGGCATGAACGAGAATTTCCCGCCGGCGTCCACCCAATGAAGGCCGTTTGGCGGCGCTTCCTTATACTTGGAAAAACGCTCAGTCGGCGTATAGGGCGCTATAAATTCGCAGAAAATGGCGATTATCAGCAAAATCGTAAAAACCGGTACCGCTATCATCGCCAGCTTGTGGCGGTGGAATTTCCAGTACATAAGCTGCCACTGGGACGCGACAGCGTAATTTTCGGTTTCTTCGATTTCGGGCTTCTTCCTGGATTTGCCGGCGCCGAATAACTTTCCTATCAGGCCGAGATTTGGATTTTTTAATTCCCCGCTCAATCGACTACCCTCCCGAACCGTATCCTGGGGTCAAGAATGGAAAGCAGGATATCGGAAACCAGCGTACCGATGATGGTCAGCATGGCGACAAAGAGCATCATACTGCCCGCAAGGTACATATCCTGATTCATAAAAGC
>JAISMQ010000060.1 GCA_031276685.1 Treponema sp.
GCTTTTATCTTCAAATGCGTATTCCGAAACCCCCGCCAGGCATACCAGGCTGCGGGCCCCGGAGATCTGCACCCGCTCTATCCGCCGGTCGTCGCCGGTAACAAATTCTTCGTTGCTAATCCAAAAACAGGAAAAGGCCGGGCGGGAACTGACGGTCCGCTGGATCCGCCAGTTGATATAATCGTACAGCGCAATCCCCTGCTCGCCCCAAAACAGGGCCCTGGTGCCGTCCGGGGACAGGGCCCCGTTCATGCCGGGGGGGGCCTCCAGCGGGACAAAGGCCATGTCCCTGGCCCCGGATGCCGGGGAACTGTCCGCCCGGGGGCTAAGCCGGTAGACAACGGGGACGGGGACCCCCTCCCGCATCACGCTGGCGATCACCGTCAGGGTGCCGGACGGGGCCCAGAGGACGTTGATATCGAAACTGCTCTGGGGGATCACCAGGTAGGGCAGGCTTGCCTCGGCGGTGTTAAAATCGTCCATCTCCAGGGGATAGTAAAAGATGTTCCGCCCCCCCTTGGAAAAGAGGACGGAGCGGGAATCGGGGGCAATCCAGAAGCGGTCGAAATTCCCGTCGAAATCGAAGGGGATCTTCCCGGCCACGGTGCCAATCTCCAGGAAGTCCGCGTAAAGGGTCCGGGCGAAGATCTCCGAACCCCGGACTTTGAATACGGTGGCCCCTTTGAGGTAGAAAAAATCCCCGGCGCGGCTCCAGGAGACGGAGTTGATGGTCCCCTCCCCGATAAACCTGTAGCGCTCGTCCACGGCGGCGGTCTGGGCGGGGTTCACGGTGTAGTAGTAGAGCCTGCCCCGCAGGGAATAGACAAAGACCCGCGAATCCGGGCTCCAGCAGGCGGGGAACTGGGTGGCCGGCCGTTCGATGTCCAGGGCCACGGTTTTTTTCTCCCCCAGTTGGGTGTCCGCAAGGATCAGGTTCCCGTAGGCGGAACTTACGGGCTCGATGTAGAGGAGCCAGCGGCCGTCCTGGGAGGCCGCCATGTCCTCTACCCGGCCGCCGGTAATGGCCTTTCCCGACACGAAGGAGGGGAAGCCGGTTACCGTCTGGGGCAGGCCCCCCGCCAGCGGGATACGCAGCGCGCCGAAGGCGTTCCGCACCTGGATAAGCCGGCCGTTGGCGATTAGCTCCATCCGTTCGGGGAACGCGGTAAGCTGGGTAAGGGCCAGGTCCGTAAGGCGGGAGACAAACAGGGCGTTCTGGGGGGAAAATCCGTTCTGGACAGCGTCGGCACGGAAAAGCAGCCGGTTGTCGTCGGAAAGATCCAGGCCCCCAAAGCTGACCAGGGCGGCCAGGGGATGCAGGGCTACGAACAGCATGGCCAGGGCCAGGCGGATCTTCATAAGCGACAGGCCCCCGGGCTACTTGGGAAGGACGGGAGAACCGGAGCCGGGCCGGCCTTCCCACAGGAGAATTTCATCCAGTTCCCGCTCCGTTTTTTCCAAAATTTCATCCAGTTCCCGAATACGCCGGAGCGAATAACGGGCCTTCCGATCCAACAGCCGGGAACAGGCGCTGTCCAGCACGGACTCAAAAGAATCCGAAACGATTTGGGAAACGTCTTCCTGTTCTTCGGCGCCCATAGGATCGTTATACATGTTTGCTACTGGGCAATATTAAAATCGGCGGTAACCTGGGGCCTGCCATTTTTTATTTCGGCCCCGTTCTCAAGGGCCCTGATAAACGTAACCACCGCGATAAAAACAATAAGGATCAACACCAAATTTCGCATGCAACCTCCCGGGGTTGAAAGACCGGGTCTTCTTTCATTCGTACCCCAATCGTAATATTACCGCTGAAGAACTTCAAGGGGATTGATCGGTTTGTCGTTCCTGAACACCGCAAAGTGCAGATGGGGGCCGGTGCTGTAACCTGTGCTGCCCACCTCGCCTATTTTGGAATTCCGGGTAACCGGGGCCCCCTGCTTCACGGAAACCGCGCTTAAATGCGCGTACATGGTCTGGTACGCGCCCGCATGGGTAATGATGATGTAGTTGCCGTAGACCGAATTCACCGCTACCCTGGAAACCTTGCCGTCCATCGCGGCCTTGACCGGGGTACCCAGGGGGGCGGCCAGATCGATAGCCGAATGGAAACGCTCCACATTGGCGATAGGATCGATGCGCCACCCGTAGGGGCTGCTAAGTACGCCCCGGACGGGGTAGACAAAGGCTTCGCCCAGGGCCAGGCGGATCTCCTCCTGGGGCATCCGGGCGCCGGGGAGGAACAGGCTCATCCCCGGGTTTATCACGTCGCTTTCAAGATCGTTGACATCGAGGATCACCCGAAGGGGCACGGAACTGGCGGCGGAAATGCTGGAAAGGCTGTCCCCGGCTTTTACCGTGTAGGGGATCCCGTCCATGTTGGGGATCCGCAGCACTTCCCCTTCCCGCAGCCGCCGGGCGTTGGTAATGCCGTTGGAGGCTATCAGGGTGCCCATGTCAAGGCCCTGGGCCTTGGCGATCTCCGAAAGGGTGTCCCCCTTCTTAACCTTGTACTCGTTCCAGTTGAAGGTTTCCGCCAGATCCAGGGGGATCTCCTCTTCCGGGGGGGCGTTCCGCAGGGCGCTCTGGTCCAGGCCGGCGTAAGAGGCGAGGTTCCGCCCCGCATCTTCCCCCCGGCTGGCGGCCCCCAGGCTGATCCCCTCTGCAACGGAGCTTATGACGGGCATTTTCCAGTTGATGGCCACCACGGAAATGGCGATGGTCAGGGCTGCGGCGATGAAGGGCGACAGGGGGAAGCTGCGCCGGGCTACGGCCTCAAGGGGAACGGAGGTCCCCGGGGAAACAGAGGTCCCCAGGACCGCGTCCGGTCCCGCCGCGTCCAAAACGGCTGCGCGGTCCGGGTCAAAGAACGGCAGGGGGAACAGGCCGTCGCTGCCAAAGAGGAAACGGCGGATCGACTGCGTGGAAAGGGTCTTTTTTTCGCGCTTCGCGCCGCCGGAACGCGGGGCGCGCCGGACGGGCCTGGGTTTAATTTCCATCGGTTCCGGCCGGCGGCGTTTCAAAGATCGCTTGAATAGACGTTTTGAATAATCATGATTAACAACCTGGCGGAAAGAACTGGGGGGGGCCTTGGCCTTTGCCCGGCGTTTGACATGCTGCGTTATTGCGATACTTGACATAGTTGTTTATCGACATTAGGAAACACATTCATTATA
>JAISMQ010000167.1 GCA_031276685.1 Treponema sp.
CCAGTTCTTCCGCCGACAACTGCGGAATGTCCTGCGGGGCCGTGGCGCAGGCGGACAGGCCGCATACCAGAAGGGCGCCCCACACCAGGGGGCGGATGGTTTTTTTAGAGATAAGCATACGCATAAGGTCCTATACCACGCGGGCATTTCAAGATCAAGGTACCGTCCTCCGCTATAACAACAACGGAACATTCCCAATGGTTCCAGAAAAACCCAGGATCCCGGGCGGCCCGCATATATACAACCGCCCCGATTTGCTTTTTAATGGGGGTATGCGGGAAATCGAAGGCGGGATCTGCGCCCCCGGGGGATTCAGGGCGGGGGGCATCTGGTGCGGCATCAAAGCGGGATCCCGGAAGCGGGACCTGGCCCTTATCTACGCGGACAGGCCCTGCGCGGCGGCCGCCGTGTTCACCACGAACCGGGTCAAGGCCGCCCCGGTCCTCGTAAGCCGGGAACACCTGGCGGGCGGTATCCTGCGGGCGGTGATCGCCAATTCGGGGAACGCCAACGCCTGTACCGGGGAAGCGGGCCTTGCCGCCGCTCGCCGCATGGCGGAGCTTGCCGCCGGGGAGTTCGCCATCAGCCCGCGCGAGGTGGCGGTGGCCTCCACCGGGGTTATTGGGGCGCCCCTGCCCATCGCCGCCATCGAAAGCGGCATCAGCTCCCTGGCGGACAGCATCCGCCCCGGCCCCGCCGGCCACGAGGCGGCGCTGGAGGCGATCATGACCACCGACACCCGGAAAAAGGCCGCCGCCCTGGAGCTTGAAATCGGCGGCGCGACGGCGCGCCTGGGGGGCATGGTCAAAGGTTCCGGGATGATACACCCCAGCATGGCCACGATGCTCTGCTTTCTTACGACCGATGCGGCGATAAGCCGGGAACTGCTGGACCGGGCCCTGCGCCGGGCGGTGCGGCGCTCGTTTAACCGGGTCACCGTGGACGGCGATACCTCCACCAACGACACGGTCATCATCATGGCCAACGGGGAGGCGGGGAACCCCCCCATCGAAGCCGAAGGGCCGGACTACGGCCTGTTCGCCGAAGCCCTGGAGGCCCTCTGCGTCAAACTCGCCCGGGCCCTGGCGCGGGACGGGGAGGGGGCCACCCGCCTTGTCACCGTGCGGGTGCGGGGGGCGGCGGACGAGGGGGCGGCGGAACTCCTGGCCAGGGCGGTGGCCTCTTCCAGCCTGGTCAAGGCCGCCTGTTTCGGGGCGGACGCCAACTGGGGCCGGGTCCTCTGCGCCATGGGCTACGCGGGCGCGGACTTCGATCCCGCCGTGGTCGCCCTGCGCTTTGCCGGCGCCGGGGGGGAAGTCCTGGTCTGCGAATCAGGCGCCCCGGTCCCCTTTTCCGAGGAGGAGGCCAGGCGGGTCCTCTCCGGGGAGGAGATCGAGATCCGCGTCGATCTGGCCGGCGGGGGGCCCGGGGCCGCCGACGCCTGGGGCTGCGACCTTAGTTACGACTACGTCAGAATAAACGGGGATTATCGGTCATAAACCCCGGACCTGTGACACCATAAGAGAACAGGAATGAAGGATATAAACCACAGGCAAAGGAGCGGCGGAGATGAGCGGCGGCGGTGAAGCGGGGGTACTGGTCCAGGCCCTGCCCTATATCAGACAGTACCGGGGCAGGGTCATCGTGGTTAAGTACGGCGGGGCCTCCATGATCAACGAGGGGCTCAAGGCCCAGGTGATCCAGGACATTGTGCTGATGCACTACGTGGGGATCCGGGTCGTCCTGGTCCACGGCGGGGGCCCGGAGATCGACGCCCTGCTCAGGCGGCTGGGCAAGGAAAGCCGTTTTGTCCGGGGGCTCCGCTACACCGACGGGGAGACCATGGAAGCGGTCCAGATGGTCCTCTGCGGCAAGCTGAACAAGGATATTACCGCCCTTATCGAAAACTCAGGCGGGCGGGCGGTGGGGCTCTGCGGCATAGACGGGGCCACCCTCAAGGCCCGCCGCTTACAGGACGAAGGGGGCGAAGACCTGGGCTTTGTGGGGGAGATCGAGGAGGTGGACACCGCGCTGCTGGACGCCCTTCTGGATCGCGGGGTCATCCCGGTCCTCTCCTCCGTGGCCCTGGGCCTGGGGGAGGACGCCGGCCGCTCCCTCAACGTGAACGCCGATACCGCCGCCGCGAAGCTGGCCGCCGCGCTAAAGGCGGAAAAACTCCTCCTGATGACCGACGTGAAGGGCATCCTGCGGGATCTTGCGGATCCCGGGTCCCTTATCCACACGGTTACGCTGGCGGGGCTGGAGGCCCTCAAAGAGCAGGGGGTGCTGAGCAGGGGGATGATCCCCAAGGCCGACTGCTGCGCCCTTGCCCTTGCCGGCGGGGTGAAGAAGGCCCACATTATCGACGGCCGGGAGCCCCATTCCCTTATCGTGGAACTCTTTACCGATAGGGGGGCGGGGACCATGGTGAGTTTAAATTAGTCCGGAGGGAACAATGACCGACGTGATTATGAATCCCTACCACCGGCTTCCGGTAAGCTTGGTCCGGGGGGAAGGGGCCTGGCTGTTTGACGGCGGGGGGAACAGGTACCTGGATTTTGGTTCCGGTATCGCGGTGAACTGCCTGGGCCACGCCTATCCGCCGCTGGTCAAGGGCATCGCGGACCAGGCGGCCCGGCTGAACCACGTATGCAACTACTACCAGAACGACGTAACCGCCGCCTTTGCCGAACGCCTGGTGGCCGCCTGCGCCCCCGCAGGGATGAGGCGGGTGTTCCTGGCCAATTCCGGGGCGGAGGCCAACGAAGGGGCCGTAAAAATCGCCCGGAAGTACTCGCTGCTCAGGCACGGCGCCAACCGGCACCGGATCGTAACCCTGCGGGGGAGCTTCCACGGCCGGACCATCACCACCCTTTCCGCCACCGGCCAGGATGTGTTCC
>JAISMQ010000189.1 GCA_031276685.1 Treponema sp.
ACAAAATACTGATGTTAAAAAGAATACGGACCATGGCGATGCCCAGGGCAAGGGACATACCGACGGCAAGCGCCTTGCTCATCACCTTTTGGGTGATGGCGCCGTGGGATACATCCTCAACCTGCTTGTTTAATACGTGTACCGCAGGCTCGGCAGCCACAATGAAGTAGCCTATGACCATGCTGATGGGGATAAGCGCCCAGTTGATGGGGGACGCGCCGAGTTCGCTGCCAAAGAGGCTTCCCACGGGGATAAACCCTATGTCCACCCCGGTAAGGAACACGACCAGCCCTATGAACGTGTAGACAAAGCCTATGAGTATCCTCCCCAGTTGGTGCCGGTGAAAACGGCGGGTAACCAGTTGGAACAGGAAAAAGAACACCAGTATCGCGCCCAGCGCGGTTCCCACCTTTTTTGCGGTGTCGGGGAACGCGAACAAGAAGTGCTTCATTACATCCCGGTCGGTGTAGCCCGCAATGGCGTTTATCTCTTCCACGGGCATGCTGTTCGCCGGCACCTCGGTGATGTTTATGACCAAGCCGAGGAGCATCACCGCCAGTATCGGGCCGATGCTGCACAGGGCGACAAAGCCGAAACTGTCGCTCTTGGCGCTTTTGTCGCCCCGCAGGGACGCCACGCCGACACACATGGCAAGCATAAACGGAACGGTAATCGGGCCGGTGGTTACGCCGCCGGAATCGAAAGACACCGGGATAAAGGCTATGTTGCCCCGCTCCGCCATGTAGAGGGCCAGGCCAAAGGTAAGGGCGTAAAAAAACAGCAAAAGGAAGCGCAGCGGCACCCCCAGGACGACCCGCAGCACCGCTAAGGCCAGGAACAGGCCCACCCCCAGGCCCACGGTCACGATAAGGGCCCAGATGTTCAGCGACTTGGCAAGCTGCAGGGCCAGCACCATAAGGTCAGGCTCGGCAATGGTGATGATAAGCCCCATTAAAAAGCTGATCCCCACCGCCACCGGGACGCTCCGCCCCTTGGTAAGTTCCGCGCCTATACCTTCCCCCATGGGCATCATGGCCATGTCGGCCCCCAGGGTAAAGAAGCCCATGCCGACAATGAGCAGCGCCGCCCCGACAAGAAACATCAGGACGATTCCTGCGGACATGGGCACAAAGGTGACGCTGGCGATCATCACTATCGCCGTAATGGGGAGAACCGAAGAGAAGGCTTCCATTATTTTTTCTTTCAAAACTTTGTTCATGCCCGGGCTCTGTTATTACTATAGCCAATTTGTATGCCTTTGCAACCGGATAAGCATGGTAACTTTTTCCATTTTTCCGTATTTTGGGTGTAAATGTAGTATAATTTTGAAGGTTACGGCTGTTTGGAAAAATACGAAGTCCGGAGGTGGCAATTATGGCAAAAACAAAGCGGCGCTTGATCGGCGCGGTAGTCCCGGTAGGGGCCCTTAGGGGAAAGGGGAGCATGGGGGTTGGGGAATTCCCCGATCTGGGGGATTTCGCCCGGCTTTGCAAAAAGATGGGCATAGGGCTTATCCAGATCCTTCCGGTAAACGATACGGGCTACTGGAGTTCGCCCTACTTTAGCCTGACCGCCTTCGCCCTCCACCCCCTGTACCTGCGGATCGAGGATCTGGACGAGTTCGGCAAGGCGGGGACACTGGTACGGGAAAAGATGCGCACCTACGGGCAAAGATTCGACAAGGAAACCCGTTTTCCTTACGAGGCGATCCTGCGGGCCAAAATGGAGATTCTGCGGGACATTTACGCCGCCGCCAAAGGGGATATCCTTAAAAAAGCCGCCCCCGGCGGAACCCTTGCCGCCTGGCTGGGGGCGAATTCCTGGGTTAAGGAGTACGCCGTCTACCGCCGCCTAAAAGAGGCGAACGGCGAAAAGGGCTGGAAGGAATGGGAAAACTGCCGGTCCGTAAGCCCTGCGGATATCGAGGCCCTGTGGGCGGACCCAAAGTTCCGGGACGCCCAGCTTTTTTGGGTGTGGGTACAGGAGGCCCTGGACCGCCAGTTCGCCGCCGCCGCCAAGGCCGTAAGCGACGCGGGCCTGGTCCTGGAGGGGGATATCCCCATTCTGATGAACGAGGATTCCTGCGATGTGTGGGCCCACCCCGAATACTTCCACCTGGACCTTTCCGCCGGGGCGCCGCCGGATATGTACAGCCCCGATGGCCAGAACTGGGGTTTTCCTCTGCACAACTGGGAAGCCCAGTCCAAGAACGACTACGCCTGGTGGCGCCTCCGCCTTAAGGTGGCGGAAAAGTACTACGGCGCCTTCCGAATCGACCACGTGCTGGGTTTTTTCCGCATTTGGTCGAGCGCCCGGCAGGACAACACGTCCATTTTGGGGCGCTTTGTCCCCTATATCCCAATCACTGACGATGACCTTATGGACCTTGGCTTTGACGAGGGGCGGATCCGCTGGGTTTCCCGGCCCCATGTCCCCACGGGGGAGGTCTGGGACAGCCTGCGGGAAATTTTGAACGGCTGGGGGAACATGGATTCCGGCTCTATCGTTCCGGAGGTGGAGCGGATATTTTCCCAGGTTCTGGATCGTATCGGGTCCGAGGAACTGTGGCTTTTCAAAGAGCAGTTCAAGGGCGAACGGGACATTGACAGCCTGAACCTTCACCAGGTGGCGCAGAAGTACCTCTACAAAGCCTGGCATAACCGGCTTTTTTACGAGTACGAGAAGGGGCGGTACGTTCCAACCTGGTTTTACCGGGAGAGCCGGGCGTATGTTTCCCTGTCGGAAGAAGAGCGGGCCAGGCTGGAAGCCCTGCTGGAAAAGCGGCGCCTTGATTCCGAGGCGATCTGGGAGGAGCAGGGGAAACGGCTCCTTTCGATACTGTCCGCCGCGTCTTCCATGCTGCCCTGCGCCGAGGATCTGGGGGCCGTTCCGGATTGCGTGCCGCGTGTGCTTGGCAGTTTGAACATCCTGGGCCTGCGGGTGGTCCGCTGGAACCGGGCATGGGGGAAGCCCGGGGATCCCTACATCCCCTTCGAGGATTACCCCGAGCTTTCGGTTTGTACCCCTGCGGTTCACGACAGTTCCACGGTCCGCGACTGGTGGGATAACGAGGCGGACCAGAAGGTTTTCTGCGACTTTATCGGGGTTCCGTCCCTGCCCAAGGTTTACAACCCCGGGACGGCGAAGATCGTGCTGCAGAAAATCGCCTCTGCGGCGTCCCGGTTCCGGGTGTTCCAGATCCAGGATCTGCTCCACCTTTCGTCCCGCTGGTATGCCCCGGACCCGGCCAGCGAGCGGATCAACGTGCCTGGCACCTACAACGAATTTGACTGGACCTACCGGCTTCCCGCCCCCATCGCGGAACTGGAGGCCGACGCGGATCTGGTTAAGGCGGTGGAGGATTTGGCCGCGGTAAAGCCGGCGCGGGGGCGGTAACCGGGCTGCTAATACGCCGCCAGGATCCCCAGAAGCCGGTCCTTGTCGATGGACCGCAGGAAATTCGCCAGCCGGGGCCCCTGGTCTTTGCCGATAAGGGCCTGGTAGCTTGCCCGGAAAAGCGTCTTGCCGTCCAGACCGTGCTGTTCCGCCACCCGGTAGATCGCCTCGGCGCAGCTTTTGTCGTCCCCGAAGGATTCGATGGGTAAAACCACCTCGTCCCGGAGGGAACGGATCGCCGCCGCCTGGGCTTCGGGCAGCTCCGCCTTTTCCCCGGCGGGCCGCAGCTTAAAGCGGAATTCCTCCGGGGCGCACTCGTCGATCCAGTACTTGGCGCAGACGGCCCTGGCGCGGATACGGGGGATCTGTTCCGGGCCGGGTCCCCCCCGGCCCAGGGCGGCGATGGCCTTTTCGATGTCCCCGTTGGCAATTTGGATCAGGTTGCACAGATGGCGGAAGGGGATCTGCCAGGGTTTGACCGCAGGCATACAGGTCTTCCCGTCCGCGCCCGGCTCCACCTGGGACAGTTCGTAGATCCGCTTTTCCCGCAGGAAGGCCGCCTCGTCTTTGGCGCTTTCGTCCCCCCAGGCGATACGCTCGGTTTTGTCGTAATCCTCGTAAATTTTTATTACGTCCAGGTCGAAGGAAATCGTGAATTCCGTGTTGGGGCGGGTTCCGGCGAAGAGGTAGCGGACCAGTTCCGGGGTATAGACCCGGAGCAGATCGGGCAGATCGACCACCTTGCCCCTGGAACTGGACATCTTGCCGGGGTTTCCCTTGATGCCGATAAAGTCGTACCGGAACGTAACCGGGGCGTCCCAGCCGTAGACCTCTTTGCACACGTGCCGGGCGGTGTCGAAACTCCCCCCCTGGCTGTGGTGATCCTTCCCGGCGGGTTCAAAATCAACCTTTTCGTATTCCCAGCGCATGGGCCAGTCCACGCGCCAGACCAGCTTGACC
>JAISMQ010000026.1 GCA_031276685.1 Treponema sp.
TTCAGGCGGTTTTTATTACCGACAGCGGAGCGCGGCACATAAAAAAGCAGCACGGACACGGGGAGGCTCTCCGGGGCCAGGTGGATATAGCCCCGGACGATTTTGCCCCCTTGTCCTCAATGAGTTTGACACGGCGGAACATACCGGGGAGGACAATCAGGGCAACAAAAAGATTTTGTTTACCAAGAAAATCAGTGGGACGGTTTATCTTGCGACGATTGAACGGGGGCCTTCCAAAATGGAGATGCGGACTTTTTGGAAAATGCGCGGACCGGGTGCCTCATGCTGACCGTTTCCGGTCCCCTTGAGCCAACGTCCGAAACGACCCCGGGCGACACCTTAAATATACCACCAGTTACCGGATTTTGCAAGAACGATTTGAGCCCCGTAAAATGTTCCAACTGGCACATTTATTGCATTGGTCAATAACAGCCCCCAGGACGCACGAAAAGGCCCTTGGGAGGGGTTTTCTGCCCCGGAAGGTAGAAGTGCTGGCTGTTGCGAAATATACGAGTACCCCGATTCAAAACCGAGCGAAGTTTATTTTGACGGCGAAGAATGTGAGTTTTACAAAAGGCATGATAAATCCTGGTTACTTAATAACCGACAGGTAAGCCGTGGCAGAAACCTGCCCGGGGTCGGCTGTTCCCGCTGCGGTAATGGTTATCCGGAATTCTAGATGCGTAGCAGTTTACCCCGTGAATCCCACAGGTTTATGAAATAGGCATTTTCAATGTCGGCCGGTTTTACCATCCATTGCCGCCCGGTACGTTCTGCGGGGAGCTTTCCCACTTTGATTGCGTAGAGTACCGCCTGCCTGGTTAGCTTCAGGAACCGGGCCGCCTCTGTTACTGTTAAAAGATTTTTCATCTTGCTGTGCCTTTAGCAAAAAAGCCAATTTCACGCCGTGTTTGACGCCGTTTCTCACGCCGTTTTTTTGATTGACTGGGCAGGAACGCTATAACGGCCTTGTATGGGGCGCACAATGGCCAGACATGTTACACCGGGGCCCGAAACCCTGACCAGGCGGCATCTTTTCTTCATGGCAATGGTATACCCAGTTTCTTCATTCACATAGGGTGAATTGGGCGACCAAAAATCAGCCACGTATTGGACAAAAGGCTTTTCCGTCATGGGCGGTGTAAAGTTGATAAATGGGAGTATTTCCCGGGCGGCCTGTTCCGCCTCATAACGACGCTCCCGCTTTCCCTCAACGGGAACGCTGGTTGACCGTGTGACGGCATATCAGGGTCTACGGGTTCGCATACCAACTCCTTCCGGCAAAGTATCACTTTTCAATGTCACTTTTGCCTTTTCGTGTGATATGCAGCCCGTTTTCGGGTAGGCTATTTCCTTATCTTGTAAGGAATTACAGAACAGCGGACGACGGGAGTCGCCCTCCAGTCGCAAACTTCCTGTTCGCTCCTTCCGGGCCGTCCTTTCCGCTAAACCGCCCTCCCTGGCGGTTTGCCGCCAAGGGCCGGCGCCCCTGCTTGGCCCTTGGCGGCCGCAGAAAGGCTTCGACTCCCGCATGTGCCGGCTTTTGGTTCATTAATTCGGAGGATGATATATACGCTTCTTTTTTTGGAATTTAGCGGACGACGGGAGTCGAACCCGCGTCACAAGCTTGGGAAGCTTGGATAATACCGTTATATGACGTCCGCAAGGCGAAAACGCAAAATCGTTTTGACTATACCGGGGAAAAACCGGGGCGTCAAGGGGTATTGGGCAGGCCCCAGCGCATATGCATGGGAATATTGCGATGAACAGGAAAACCAGCAATTTCCCATACCTTATGCGCCGGCCCTGGGCAGGCCCCAGGGCGATGTCGCTATGAGGACCGGGAACCGCGCCCGGAACCGACCGGGGCCCGCAGATCCGGGCTGAGTATGATGTTCCGGATCGTGTCCCGGTCCGGGCGCCGGGGGAGGCAGGCGTCCGCCCAGGGGATACTGACCGCGCCTCCAGCATCGCCGGATACCAGGGCGACCAGGCGGGGATTCCCAAGGGCGGGGTCTTCTTTGATTTTCCTTACCATGTCGTCAATATTAACGCCGGGCAGATCGACGTTCAGGAATATCAGCGCCGGCTTACAGTGGCGGAGCAGCCAGCCCGCCTCAAACCCGTCCCGCGCCCACAGGATCTTGTAGTCGGAACTGTCTTCCAGCCACGCCTTAAGCTGGCTGCCGGACTCGTGGTCGTGGTCAATGACCAGCGCCGTCCCGGATTCCTGGCAAAACGCGGCAATGGAGCCGTAGGCGTCATGTTTCAGCAAAAAATCGATAAGGTCTTCCTCGTGTACCCGGTACTGCCCGCCGGGGGTGGAAAAAGCCTTTAATTGGCCGTTTTCTATCCAGCCGGTCACCATCTGGTTGACGACACCGCAGATATTCGCCACTTCCGGCACCGAATAAACGCTTATTTTCCATAAGGTCTTTGGCATTCCCCCTCCAGGCTTGTCCGTATTCTAAAGCCGGCCCACAACCAGAAAGAATATACTGCGGCCGGTAATAAAAAACCAGATTATTCGAAGGGGCTGTTTTCCCGGTAATCGCGGACAAGATCGGGGGAAAAGCCCTCCCGCTTCAGGATTCGGGCGATTTCCGTTCCGCCTGATTCCGGGAGCCGGTTTTTCTTTAGGTAGCTGCCCAGCAGGGCCCGTTCCGCGGCGGGGCTAAGGATGTCCCGCAGGGCCGCCTCGGCATCCTGGCGGGAGATACCCCGGCGGCGGAGGGCGGCAAGGAGCCGGCGGGGGCCGTCGGCCCCCCGGCCCATGCGGGATTGCAGCCACATCCGGGCGTAACGGGAATCGTCCAGCACGCCCAACTGCCGCAGCCGGGCAAGGACCGCGCTGACGCAGGGACGGGGGTAGCCTGCCTTTTCCAGCTTGCGCCCAAGGCCGAACCCGGTCTGTTCCGCCCGGCTGACCAGGCGGAGGGCGGCCTTTTCCCCCCGCAGGCAGGCGGAAGCGAAGCGGAAACATTCCTCTTCGCCGGGGCTTATCTCCGCCCCGGCAACATAACGGGTATCGTCAAAAAAAACGGGGTCCAGGTAACAGGATTTGAACGAAAAAAGGGAACCATCGGACAGTTCAAGGCGGCTGGTACCGTCTTCTTTGCCGGGCTTAACGCTTACAATCGTCATGGCAGGCTACCCAGGGCAAAGCAGCAAAAAATTGTGGGTTCCCATGTTTTCCACCGAAAAACCCATGGGAACCCGCCAACGCAACAGGCTCCTAGCGCTTGGAGAACTGGAAACGCCGCCGCGCGCCCGCCCGCCCGTATTTTTTCCGCTCCACCATGCGGGGGTCCCGGGTCAGGTACCCGTTTGCGCGGAGGCTGGTCCCGTTGGCCTGATCCACCTGGCAAAGCGCCCTGGCGATGCCGTGGCGGCAGGCGCCGGCCTGCCCGTTGGGGCCGCCGCCGAACACGTTGATAAGAATGTCGAATTTGTTTTCGCTGGCCGTAACCAAGAGGGGCTGGCGGACCATCTGGGCATGTTCGCCCTGGACAAAGTAGCGGCCCAGTTCCTTGCCGTTGACGGTTATCTTCCCGTCGCCGTCCCGAACATACACCCGGGCGACAGCGGTTTTCCTTCTGCCCGTACCAATGCCAAGATTCTTGATCATTTACCCTTCCTCATCTGATCGGGATCCCCGGCGGGAGTTGCGGGGCGTACCCAGTGTTAAATTTCAAGCGCCTGGGGGTTTTGGGCCCCGTGGGGATGTTCCGCCCCGGCGTAAACTTTGACGTTCTTAAAGAGTTTCCGGCCCAGGGGCCCCTTGGGGAGCATCCCCTTGATGGCCAGCTCCAGGGGGGCCGCCGGATGCCGGGCGATGAGCTTGTCAAAACGGTCGGTCTTCAAGCCGCCCACGTAGCCGGAATGCCGATGGTACTCCTTTTGCTGGGCCTTCCGCCCGGTGACAAGGATCTTTTCCGCGTTGACGATAACCACATAATCCCCCGTTTCCTGGTGGGGGGCGTAGATTGGCTTTTCCTTGCCCCGGAGTATTGAGGATACCCTGGCCGCGACCCTGCCCAGCACCTTGCCCTGGGCATCAATAAGAAACCACTTCCGCTCCACCTGGGCGGGTTTTATGAATTCAGTTTTCATCCTCGATAACCTTCTCTATTTGAATACGCATGAAGCGCTATGATGCCATAGAGAGAAAAACTTGTCAAGTTTCCGCGCCGTCTGTTTCCTTTTTGGCGGCGGCCTTGTCCTTGAGGTCCGCGATGCCGATAAACAGGGCGATAAGGCCGATAAAGAGGGCGATAACCGGCAAAGCGCCCCGAATGAAGACCAGAACATCGCCCCGCCAGCTTAAACCTGTGAAAATGGCTATGGCAAAAAAGATCAAACCAAGTGACAACGCTTTCATACATCCTCCATGACCAAGGGCCTTTCCCAAAACTTAGTCAGTTTTGGGGAAGCCCCAATTAACGAATTTCATAGGACCGGGCAACCATCACCAGAAAGGCCGAGATGTAGAACATCGCCGGGATGTTTGGCAATACGACAGCCAGCAGGGGTACCGGGCCAATGGGCGGAAGGGGGGCAACGATGCCCAAGAGATTCAAAACCGTGTACAACTTTTCCCCATAGGCGGTGATTGTCCCGCCCACCACGAGCATCCAGGCGGTATCCCTGGTTCTGGACCAGAGTACGATGGCGCAAAAGGCCGCCAGGGCCCCAACGAGGAGGCGGCTAAAGACAACTATGGCCTGCTCGCTGTCCATATAAGAATTATTGCCAAGGGGAAACCAAAATGCAAGGGGCGCCCAGGGCCAGCACATATACATGGGAATATTGCGGTGGATAGGAAAACAGGGGAAGCAAAACGCCTATGACGGCCACGCTTGCTTTGCGCCAATAGATTCCTCCTCATTTCCTGCGGTTCAGATGGCGCAAAGCTTCGGTCAAGTGTCCGCCACAGGCGTTTTGCTTCCCCTGCCCGCCGCAATTTCCCATACCCTATGCGCCGGCCCTGCCCTTGGATAAGGTTAACATACGCGGAAGGTAAACCATCGGCGTGAAAGGCATAAAACGGCCCCATTTTTATTATATGCGCCGGCCCTGAAGGGGGGCGCCCAGCGTCAGGCGCCGCTGAGGAGGGCCGCCAGCTTGGCTTCTTCGCCGGGGGAGAGGATACCCGGCAGGATGAGGGGCTCGGCGGGATCCGGGGGGATAAGGAAGCCTTCGCGGAGGAAGGCCCGGAACAGGGTTTCCCAGGACGGGCCGGGGGGGGAGGCGCCAAGGAACGAGGCGTGGGCCAGATAGGGGCCGCGGCGGCGCCAGGGGCCGGCGGAAGTCCCGTACAGCGCGTGGTTGATCCGGGGGTAAACCGGACGCCCTCCGCCGGGCCCTGCCGCGATAAGATCGTACACAGCCCTGGTGGCGACGGCCAGGAGGACCGGGGCAAGGGCCGGGGAGGGGGCAAAGCGGTCTTCCAGCGCGGGGTCCAGGGCCAGGACCCAGGGGCCGGGGGGCCAGGGGAGGACGGGGACCAGGAGGGCCGCGCCTTCCTCCGGTTCCAGGAAGGGCCGCCACAGGACAGGAGGACCGGAGGGGCCGCCGGAGAGACCAGCGGAGGGGGGCGGGCCGGAAAGGGGGCTGAAAACGGGGTCGGGAAAGGGGCCCGCCGAGGGGAAGCCCGCCTTTTCCAGAGCCTGGGACAGGGAGAACCGATCCGCGTAAACCCGGAAGGCCCGCCGGGGGATAAGCCGGGACAGGGCTTTGGCGAAACGCCGTCCCTGGGGATGCGGCAGGGGGCTGAAAAGGCCCCGGCTGGCGTAGTTTTTAAGCTCCCGCGACAGCGTGGCGGGGTTGTGGCCCAGGATGGAGCGGCCGCCCGACTGCCACAGATCCACCAGCCGGCCGCCGTCACCTGTGTAGAGCCTGAAACCCCGCGCCCGGAGTACCGGGGGCAGCAGATTCAGCAGGGGCGCTTCCATAGCTTCGCCGTACAAAGGGCTGCTAGACATCGTCGCCAATCCGTGTAAAGGCGGAACCCTGGTGGCGGCTCAAGAAGCGCAGCTCCTTGCCGCTTTCAAAAAGCACCTCTACCACAGGGCCCTCCCCGCTTTCCCGGACCCGTACCACGCCGCCATAACCGTAATCATCGTGGTACAGCCGATCCCCCCGCCGCCAGTCCCGGCCGCCCCGGTCCGAATCCTGACGGGCGGCGCGGCCCCCTCCGGAACCGCCAAAGCCGCCGGAACCGCCGGAGCTACCGGTACCGGAAGCGGGGCGCAGGGCGCCGCCGATTACCCGCAGCACGGAGGAGTCCGCTTCCCGAAGGAACAGGCTGGGCTCGGCGATCTGGGTACGGCCGTACATCCGGCGCTGGGCGCAGGACACCAGGTAGAGTTCGTCCATAGCCCTGGTAGCGCCGACGTAGAAGAGCCGCCGCTCCTCCTCCAGATCCTCCCCCTTTTTGTCATCGCGGGGGAAGACCCCCTGTTCGATGCCGGTCATGATAACGTAGCGGAATTCCAGCCCCTTTGTGTTGTGGAACGTGATCAGCGTTACCGTGTCGTTGCCGGCCTTCTTGTCCGACTTGTCTTCCAGGGAACGGTCAAGTTCGATATTTTCCAGGAACTGCGAAAGCCCCGCCGTAGTGGCGGGGTACTCGACGGCGGCGTTGGCCAGTTCCTGGAGGTTGTTGAGCCGGGGGACCGCCCCAATTTCCTCGTGGAGCCGATAGTAATCGGCAAGGCCCGAATCCGTGACAAGCTTTGCCACCAGCGCCGAAAGGCCCTCCGAACCCCGCAGTTCTTCCCGGGATTCGGAAGCGCGGTCCCGGGAACGGGGCGCGGGCCGGGCAGGGGATTCGCCGGGCCCCGCGATAAGCGCCCGGCCTTCATCGATCAGGCCGAGGAAGCTCTGCAGCCCGGCGCGGGCCTTGGGGGGGAGATCCGGCAGGAGGCGGCGGGCGGCGGCTTCCAGGCCATCGTCCGGGGGGCCCGCCGTACCGAAGGCGGCGGCCTCGACAATCCGATCCACGGTGGCCTTCCCCAGACCCCGCGCAGGTTTGTTCACCACCCGGCGGAAGGCGATTTCGTCCCTGCCGTTCGCCAGGAAGGAAAGCAGGGCCAGGGCGTCTTTGATCTCCTCCCGCTCGTAAAATTTAAGGGTCCCCACTACCCGGTAGGGGATGCCGCGGCGCAGGAATTCGGTTTCAAAACCCAGGGACTGTGCGTTGGTCCGGTAGAGGATGGCCCAGTCGGACCAGCGGACAGGCTTGCCCGGGGCGGCCACCGACTTTTCGATAAGGTCCGCGCAGAAGGCCGCCTCCTCGTCCTGGCTGGGCAGGAAGGCGAGGACTGGTTTTTTGCCCTCCCCGCGCAGGGAGAACAGCTCCTTGCCCAGCCGGGATTCGTTGCGGGCCACCACCGACGAGGCAAGGCGCAGGATATTCGTGGTGGAACGGTAGTTTTGCTCCAGGCGGATGATGTCGGCGCCCCTGAAACGGTCGGGGAATTCCAGAATGTTCCGTACCTCCGCCCCCCGGAAGCGGTAAATGGACTGATCATCGTCCCCCACCACGCAGACATAGCTGGCGGGCCCCGCCAGTTCCTTGAGCAGCTCAAACTGGGCGATGTTCGCGTCCTGGTACTCGTCCACCAGGATCACGCGGAAGCGGTCCTGGATACGGGACGACACCACCGCGTGTTCCCGCAGTATTTCCACGGGTTTTTTGATCAGGTCCCCAAAATCAACGTTCCCGATGTACCGCAGTTTTTCCTCGTAACGGGCGTAAATTTTCCTAAAGCGCGGGTGGTACCCAATCCGGTCCAGCTCGGGGCTGTCGGGGGAAAAAAAATAATCCTTGGCGCGGGAAATTCCGGCGGCGATCAGGCGCAGATCCGCCCTGGAGATGTCTTCTTCGATGGTGGAGAGCAGGGACACCATGTCATCGTCATCGTAGATCACGAAGGAACTGTCTAGCCCCGCCAGGGCGCCGTTGCGGCGCAGGAACCAGGCCCCAAAGGAGTGGAACGTGCGCAGCATCGCCTCCCCCGCCCGCTCATCGATAAGGCGGGCCCGGTCCGCCATTTCCCGGGCGGCCTTGTTGGTAAAGGTTACGGCCAGGATGGAACGGGGATCCAGGCCCCGCTCGCGGATAAGGTAGGCGATTTTTGTCGTAATCACCCTGGTTTTACCCGAACCGGCCCCCGCCAGAATCAACAGGGGCTTTCCCCAGTGGAAAACCGCCTCCCGCTGTTCGCTGTTAAGGGCCGCCAGGTAAGGCGGGATCTCCGTGCTGTTACCGTCCATTGGCGCTTCCTGAATTCCGGCTTGTACAGTGTTCCTATTTCATTTTATGCAGAAATGGGCAAATATCAATGTTTCTCCTTCATCCGATAATTTGCCCAACCAATTACGCCTACATTCATCTACCTATCCGGCTCTTCCAGGGTTATCTCCTCAAAGACAATAGGCGGACTCTGATCATCAGACAATTTGAATCGATTCCCTTGAGCAACTTGAAATGTCCGATACTCTCCGCCATCACTAGATCTACCTAGTTCTGTCACTTTATACACCATAGATGGACGATCCAGATCTTGCAAAATTGAGCCTTCGTTTTGAAAATCAACATAATTATCACCTCTACCACTGGCTGTACTTTTCAGGTAAAAAGTTACATACCCATTGCGCACTACAACCCGGTCCAGATACACATTCACTTCCCGCGCTCCCTTCCATGCGCGCAGACGGGGAGAAAAGCTAAATGTACCATCTGTTTGAGTTCCATTAAATGCGTCAGTTGCCACATATACAAGCGTATCCGGAAGTACCAATGTGCCCGTAACTATTCCGTTAAATGCGCCTGACCCTATGTGCATTACATTATTACCTATTGCCAGGTCAGTTATTTTTACCGGATTGCCAG
>JAISMQ010000092.1 GCA_031276685.1 Treponema sp.
GATTCCGCCCTGGCCCGTTACCTGGGGATGCTCTTTTACCGGGGGAGCGGCCGCCCTGACGACGCCCGGATTGACGGGGAGTACCTGCGCCTTGCCTTTGCCAATTCCCCCGCCTTGTACCCCCAGCCCCTGCCTTCTTCCCTGGAGCATGATCTGGATGTCCCCCCGGGCCTGGCCCGGCTCAACGTGCTGGCCTTCGCGGGGCTTTCCCCGGTAAAAAAGGCCGAAACGCTGCGCCTGCCCCTGGGGGAAAACCGGTACCTCAAAATATCGCTGCCCTACATGGTGTACCGCCCCTCTGCGTCGGCCCGCGTGGAGATTGCCCTTGACGACGGGCGGCGCTTCGATCTTGAACTTTTGGAGGATATCGAGGCTGTCGCACGGGAAACCTACAAGGCGCGGGAGGGCCTTATCTACCTCAAGACCATTATCCGCGCCTTCCTCAAAAGCGCCGGTCAGGCGGTGTTCGACGCCATGGCGGAAGACACCGAGGGCGGCGCCAGCCTTGTTTACAGTATTCTTAGCCTGGGCTCCCAGATCTTCGCGGAGGCCAGCGAACAGGCGGATATCAGGATTTCCCGCTACTTCCCCGCCCGCGCCTACGCGGGGGGGATAAACCTTAGCCCCGGCCGCTATTCGTGCGAGGCTTTTTATTACAACGCTGCGGGAAGGGTTGTGGCGTCGTTCCGTTACGAGGATATACTGGTTCAGGAGAACCGGCTGAATTTAGTGGAGGTTGTATGCCTAAAGTAGCAGCCCTGCCGGTCGTGGCGCTGTGCGCCGGGGGCTCCAGGGATCGGGGGGGCGCCGCTTTTTCCGCGCACCCGGATTCCCTGCCGTCCCGGCAAAACTAGTCGGGGGAAGGAATGGAGGACCAGCTTGTCTACCAGGATCTGGACTTTATAAGAATTCTGCCCCGCTGGGCCCAGGAACTGGCCAACAAATACCAGTCGGAAACGACGAACCTGTACATCCTGCACGGGAACATCCGGGATTTTTTGCCCCACCAGATGAACCGGGATGAATTTGTCTTTACCCGGATTCAGGACTACCTTTCCGAATTTCTCTTTGGGAACAGGGATTATATCATCTACTACGATTATTCGGGGGGCGTAACCTTTTGCTCCGAATCCATGGCGCAGGACTACCGGGGCGTTATACAGAGTCTGTACCCCCAGGCCGAGGCCGACGACATTATCTCTGCGGAGCCGCGCAAGAGCTTTTTCTACCTGGAAAAGTACTTTTTCGCCAAGATACCCAAAAACGGGAGCCCGCCCAGCCGCGTGGTGCTGATCATGGATTACGCGGAGTCTTTTATCCCCTCCGGCGATTTTATCCGCCTTACCGAAGAGGATCGCTACTGCCTGGTTACCCTGAGCCGCTGGGCCAACGATCCTATTCTTACCATCGGCGATATTACCGTTATCCTGCTTACGGAAAACCTGGCCGATCTGTCGCCCCGGCTGGTCAGTTCCCCCGCCACCGTCAAGGTGGGGGTCCCCTTCCCCGATGAAAAGCTGCGGGCCAGTTTTCTGCGTTACAAAGAGGGGCTGTCGCAGCTTCGCCTGGACCGGGGCCTGAACCCGGACCGGGTGGCCGCCATTACCAGCGGCCTTAACCTGATGAACCTGAACCACCTGGTCATGGAAAGCGAGAAGACCGGAGCCCCCCTTTCGCTGGAGTACCTGCGGCAGCGGAAAAAGGAGATTATCGAAAACGAGGCCGCCGGGCTTTTGGAATTTATGGACACGGTTCACGATCTTTCCTACGTGTCGGGCCACGACTTTGTAAAGAAACGTTTTCAAAGCGCCGCCCGGGCCATTAAACTGGGCCGCCCGGACGTGCTTCCCATGGGCTACCTGCTGGCGGGCCCCGTGGGTACCGGCAAGAGCTTTATGGTCAGCGCCTTTGCCGGGGAGATCGGCATCCCCATGGTCAAATTCCGCAACTTCCGCTCCAAGTGGCAGGGGGACACCGAATCGAATCTGGAAAAGGTCCTTACCATCCTTAAGGCCATGTCCCCCGTGGCGGTGATGATCGACGAGGCGGACGCCTTTCTGGGGGACCGGGACCAGGAGGGGGACTCCGGCACCAGCAACCGGGTTTTTGCCCAGATTGCCAGCTTTATGGGGAACACCGAGTACCGGGGGAAGATAATCTGGTTCCTTATCACCTGCCGGCCGGATCTTATCCCGATAGACTTAAAGCGCCAGGGCCGGGCGGAAGAACACCTGGCCCTTTTTTACCCGGAAAGCGACCGCGACCGGGAGGCCCTGTTCGATACCCTGGTGCGCAAGCTGGACCTTTCGATCCGCAAATTCCCCATCGCCGATCTGTTCAAGAAATTCCGCCACGAATTTTCGGGGGCGGACCTGGAGGCCGTGCTTATCCGGGCCAAGCTGCGGGCCGCGATGGAGGACCGCACGTTTATCAGCCGGGAGGATATGGAAGCCGTCATGGGCGATTTTATCCCCGCCGCCTATCCCCACGAAATTGAGCTGCAAAACCTGGTTGCCGTGCTGGAATGTACCAGCAAGGAGATGATCCCCCGGCGCTTTCAGAATCTGGAACGGACCAGGCTGATCAAATCGATCCAGGAGCTAAAGCTGCTCCTGGGCGAGCGCGGTTAGCGCTTTGTAGCTTGCCGCGCTGCGGGGCCGCCGGCACTTCGCCGCGCCGCGCGGCCGCGCATGGCCCCTACTTGTTGATCCACACCGTCATTTCCCCCGCGCCCCGGTTGGCCCAGGCGTAATAGGGGATAAACGTAAGCTCCCGGTCCTCGTAGTCGGTTTCCGCCCGGCTCCGGTAGAGGGCGCCGTCCGGCCAGTCCTTTTCTTTTTTTCCGGCACAGGAGATGACGCATACGCCTTCCAGGAGGTCCTTCCGGTAATTCACCGCGAAGCCCCCGGGGCTTCGCGCGTGGAGCCTGAACAGTTCCGTTCCGTTGTCCTTTTCCTCAAGGCAGTACACCAGGGGCCCCCGGGTAAGGGCCAGCTTGCCCCTGTTATCCCGCACGTGGGGGTTGGCTTCGACAAGGTTTGCGGGCATGTCCAGGGAAAGGCTTAAGGAGTCCCCGTTTTGCCATTCGCGCCGGATCAGGGCGTAGCCGTCCCGCAGGGTGTAGGGGGCATTGGCGCCGTTCAGCGTTAGGCTGAAAGACTTGCACCACGAGGGAATCCGCAGGCCGTAGCCAAAGGCGGCCTTTCCCGCCAGCGCAAGGCTGATGTCAACCTGCCCTTCCCAGGGGTAGCTTGTTTCGGTTGTTATTGTCAGTTCCCTTCCGGCCAGGGAAAGCCGCGCCTCGCCGCCCATGTAAAGGTGGGTATACACCGTGTCCGCGTTTGTCGAGTGGGTGTACGAGCCCAGGGAGGCGATGATGCGGGCCAGGTTGGGGGGGCAGCAGGCGCAACCGAACCATTTCTGCCGCTCGATTTTGACGTGCCGCATCCTCTGGTCTTTCAGGCTTGCCTGGGGCAGGGCCTCCAGGGGGTTCACGTAGAAAAAGGATTCCCCGTCCAGGGCCATGCCGCTAATGATACTG
>JAISMQ010000146.1 GCA_031276685.1 Treponema sp.
TCCGCCAGGCCGGCGTAGTGCCGCTCCGATCCGGTCCGGTCTATGCGCCGGCGGATCCGCTCCCGCACAAAGGCCACCAGCCGTTCCCGGCGGCGCTCGTGGGTCCGCCAGAGTTCCTCGTCGGAAATACGGTCCATACGGTCCCAGATGGCCAGGTCCGTGGGCTCTTCCTCAAAATGGGGCCCGAAATAGCGGTCCAGAAGGTCCACCATGCCGCTGGACACCCAGGTACGGGGGTGGACCCCGTTCGTTACGTGGTGAATGGGCACCTCGTCCAGGGGCAGCCCCGGCCACAGGCCCTTCCACATCGTCCGGGAAACCTCCCCGTGGAGCCTGGCAACGCCGTTGGCATAGGCCGCCAGCTTTAGGGCCAGGACGGTCATGCAGAAGGGTTCGCGGTCGTCGTTGGGGTTCTCCCGGCCCAGGGCCAGGAACTCCTTCCAGGAAATCCCCAGAATTTGGGGCCAGGCGCGCATGTACTTGTCCAGAAGGGTGATGTCAAAACGCTCGTTCCCTGCGGGAACCGGGGTATGGGTGGTAAAAATATTGGTCGGCCAGACCGCTTCCCGGGCCTCCGCAAAGCTCAGGCCCTTGTCCGTCATCACCTCGCGGAGCCGCTCCAGGCCCATGAAAGCCGCGTGGCCCTCGTTCATGTGGGTGGCGGCGGGGTTGATCCCCAGGGCCCGCAGGGCGCGGATGCCCCCTATCCCCAGGAGGATCTCCTGCTGTATCCGGGTTTCCTTGTCGCCGCCGTAGAGGGCGGCGGTAACATTCCGTATGTCCGGCGGATTCTCCTCGATGTTCGTATCCAGCAGGAACAGGGAAGAGCGGCCCACCTTGACTTCCCAAATTTGGGCCACCGCCTGGCGGCCCGCCATGTCCACGCTTATCTTGACGGGGTCCCCGTCCTTGCCGACCCGCCGTTCCACGGGCATGTTGTACCAGTCGTTTTCCGGGTAGCTTTCCTGCTGAAAGCCGTCGGCGTTCAAAACCTGCTTAAAGTAGCCCTGCCGGTAGAGGAGCCCCACCCCCACCAGGGGGAGCCCCATGTCGGAAGAGGTCTTCTTGTGGTCGCCGGACAGGATCCCCAGGCCCCCGGAGTAGATGGGCAGGGACACGTCCATGCCGTATTCCATCGAAAAGTAGGCGACCACTTCTTTTTTGCCGCCCCGGTACCAGGTATCCCCCTTCTTATACCGCTGAAACCTGTCGTACACGTCTTTAAGGGCGGCCAAGTACGAATCGTCCTGGGCGGCCTGGGTAAGCCGTTCCGGGCTTACCATGCCAAGGGTCTTTATGGGACTCTGCTGGGACTTCAGCCAGGCGTCATAGTCAAGCCTGATAAAAAGCTGGACCGCGTCGTAGTTCCACGAAAGCCAGAGATTGCGGGCAATCTCTTCAAGGGGTTTTAACGAAGCCGGAAGCTTGGGCTTGACGGTATAAGTGGAGATATTCATAGTATAAGCTTAGACTTGCGGGGAATATATGTCAACGTGGACCAGGTAAAACCGCCAAACCGCCCCTTTGCCCTTAGCGCAGGCCAAAACGTTCCGAAAGTTCCTTGATGTGGCTGCCAATAAAGATGGCGCCGTAGATGCTTAGAACGGCGCCTATGGTGATCCCCAGGGGAAGCAGGTAGGAAGCCCCCTCCCGTAGGGCAACTTTGATAAAATCCATGCCGAAAAAAGAGCTTGACAGGGAAAAAAGCAGGAAAAAGCCCGCGCCTACCCAGAACCTAAGGGATACGCCCTCCGGTTCTTCGTAGATTCCGTCCGCCCCCCCTTCGGCATCAGACAGCGCCGGGTCTTCTGCCCCGATCCGGGCCATGACGGCATCGGCAAAATCGGCGCCGCCGGGAAGAAAATCGTTCCGCAGAATATCCTGGACAAGCCGGAAACGTTCAAGCTCCTGGGCGCATTGGGGGCAGACCAGACAGTGCAGCCGGATTCTCAGCCGGAACAACAGGGGCAGGCCGGTATCGCCGGAAAATTCGTAGGCCCTGTCAAGTAAATCGTCACATTTCATTCGATGCCCCCCTGGGCAATCTCTTTCAACTTCTCCCGAAGCAACTTTTTTGCCCTGAACACGTGGGATTTGACGGTATTCACCGGAAACCCCGTAATCATCCCGATCTCCTGGTAGGACCGGTCGTAAAAAAAGTACATATCCACGCAGACCCGGTAACGTTCGGGGAGATCCCCGACAGCCTCCAGCACCGCGTCCCGCGCAAGGTCCCGGACCAGCTTGCGCTCCGGGGTGTCGCCGTCTGCCTCCGCATCCCCTTCCGCCAGGCTCTGGTACTCCTTGCGCCGGGTTACCTCGTTCACCGCCGTATTGTAGGCAATGCTGTACAGCCAGGTCGAAAAACGGGACCTCCCCTCGAAACGGGAAAGGCTGCGGTAAACTTTGAGGAACACTTCCTGCACAAAATCGGAAACATCCTCGCGGTTGCGGAAAAAACTCCGGCCCATGCCGTACACCGCCTTCTGGTGCCGGCTGACCAGGTAACGAAACAGCTCCCGCTCGCCAGCCACAACCCGGCCGGCAATAAACAGATCGTCCGCCTCTTCCGCCGTTAGCCCCGGCGGAAAGCCGTCCGTCACGGGGTTTTGCGGCGGTGATTTATCCCATAGTAGATCAAAAGCCCCGCGCCGATAGAAAGGGGAATAAGCCCCCCCAGGAGCCCATAAGCCGAACCTTGGACAATAAGCAAAAATATGGTCAGCGTTACCCCCACGGAACCCAGGAGCAGGCCCGCCAGCAGGCTGAAGGAAAGAAGATCGAAACTGGGCGGGGCATACTGGCCCGCCTTGATTAGCAGATCTTTGTGCCGGTAATTCCAGAGAAGGTAGAAGAAGATCACCACCGATCCCAACACAATCCCCACAATGGGAATAAGGGCAACAATCACCTGGGCCGCGGACGATACCGGCGCCATACTATTTCTCCTTCATTTTGACAAAACAGTGCATAATGTCATTTTATACCGCTGCCGCCGTTTTGTCCAGGATTCGAAGATTGGACCCCGCCCCAGGCCTTTTGTTGCGATATTTCATTCCAAAGTACCTGCGCCGGCCCATCACCCAATACATATAACCACGACCGTTTTACACCTTGACAACAATGTTTCGCCTTTCACCCATGCCCCACCCTGTCCACAGGCCAGGGCCGGCGTATCTGCCTTGCGGATTGTGGTGACTGCTAAAGACTGGGGGAGCAAAACGCCTATGCCGGACACTTGACCGAAGCTTTGCGCTATCTGAACCGCAAGGCAGATACGCCGGCCCTGGCAGACGTATACGAGACAGACCCCCTTTGGTAGAATTCCGCTATGAATACTACAATACAC
>JAISMQ010000152.1 GCA_031276685.1 Treponema sp.
CGGCGATGTAAAGGCGGTGGACGGCGTGTCGTTCACGGTGGGTCAGCGCCAGGTGATGGGTTGGGTGGGGCCCCACGGCGCGGGGAAGACCACGATCATGAAGATCCTGACGGGCTATCACTGTCCCAGCGGGGGCAGCGCCCTGGTGGACGGCGTTTCGGTAACCGGGGATCCGGTGGAACTTAAGCGGCGCATCGGCTACCTTCCGGAAACGGCGCCCCTGTACGGGGAATTGACCGTGGAGGAGTACCTGAATTTTGCCGCCGCAGCCCGGCTTATCCCCCGCGGCAAGCGGCGGGCGGCGGTAGATCTGGGCATGGAAGCCTGCGGGCTTTCCGGCTGCCGTTTTCGGCGGATAGAAACCCTGTCAAAGGGGTACCGGCAGCGGGCAGGGCTGGCGCAGGCCATTATCCACGATCCGCCCATCCTGATCCTGGACGAGCCCACTTCGGGGCTGGACCCCAATCAGATCATAGAGATCCGTTCCCTTATCCGGGAACTGGGAAAGCGGAAGACCGTGATCCTCTCTACCCATATTCTGCGGGAACTGGAAGCGCTTGCCGGCCAGGTGCTTATTATCAACCGGGGGAAGATAGCCGCCCAGGGCCGCCCGGAGGAGATCGCCGGCGCGATGAGGGGGGGGGATACCTGGGAGCTCCGCCTCAAGGCGCCGGCGGCGGTCCGGGACAGGCTTCCCGGCCTGGGTTTCGCGTATTCTCAGGCCCGGATCGAGTGCGCGGAAGACGGCACGGCGCGGCTTTCGTTCTTTGTCCCCGGCGCGACGGGGGGCGAGGGGGAGGCGATCTTCGACTGGGCGGTCCGCGAGGGTTTTAAGATACTCATGATGGACCGCCGATCCCTAAGTCTGGAGGACATCTTTGTCCAGATCACATCGGGCGAAGCCCGAGCGGGAGGCGAAGCCCGCGCGGGAGGCGAACCCCCCCCGGAAGGCGGCGGCGGGGGTTCCGGCGGGGACCTTGCGGCGGAACCTGCCACGGGGGGCGGGCGGTGAGGGCGGGCGGCCTGGCAAGTACCGCCGCGCTGGTACGCAAGGAGATCTACTCCTACGCCATTTCCCCGGTTATCTACGGCATAGGCGTGTTCTTCCTGCTTGTTGTGAATATCTGGCTGTTTTACTTCCAGCGTTTCTTTGCCGGGGATACGGCGAGCCTCCGGGGCTGGTTCGCCGCCTTTCCGCCGGCCTTTATCATCGTGATCCCGGCGCTGACCATGAAATGCTGGGCGGAGGAACGGCGGCTGGGGACCATGGAGCTGCTCCTTACGATGCCCTTTTCCGAATGGAATTTGGCGCTGGGGAAATTTGCCGCCGCCTTCGCGGTGCTGGCAACGTTCCTGCTGCTTACCGTCCCGCTGCCCCTTTCGCTGCTGCCGCTGGGGGATTTTGACGGGGGGCTTATCCTGGGGCAGTACGCGGGCGTTGCCCTGCTGGGGGCTTCCGCCACGGCGCTGGGGCTTTTCTTCTCCTCCCTTTCGCGGAACCAGGCGGGGGCCTTTGTGGGAAGCGCGGCGGCGCTGCTTGTCGTTATGCTGGCCGACCAGGCAAACCAGATTCTGAATTTGCCCCGGCCTGCGGCGGCGGCCCTGAACTTCCTGTCCCTTAACTTTCACTTTGAAAGTTTTTTTAGGGGGATCCTGGACAGCCGGGATCTGGCCTTCTTCATTCTGAGTACCCTGTTGTTCCTGTTTCTTACCGCCAGGGTCATCCTGTTCAGGAAGTGGAAGTAGGGCGGGTATGACCAAGGCTCAGGCACAGGCGCTGTGCGCCCTTTCGCTTATCATTTTCGCGTTGTGCTTTCTCTTGTCCCGGCGGCTGTGGTTCCGGCTGGACCTTACCCGGGACCGTTCCCATACCCTTTCCGGGGTTTCGCGGAACCTTGGGGACGAGGTACCCCCCGGCGAGGAACTGCGGATCACCTACTACGTCTCCGACAGGCTGGCCTCGATGTACCCCATCCCTTCGGAAATTGAAGACATGCTCCGGGAATACGCATCCTGGTCGGGGGGGGCTATCCGCGTTAACGTGCGGAACCCCGCCGGGGACGCGGCCGCGGAGGCGGAGCGGCTGGGGGTCCTGCCCCGGCAGATCGCCACCGTGGAGCGGGACCAGTCCGGCGTGGCCACGGTCTACACGGGGATCGTTATCGAATACCTTGACCGCTACGACACGCTTCCCGTGGTTTTTTCGCTGAACACCCTGGAGTACGATCTTACCTCCCGGATCCGGGCCCTGCTGCGGGGGGCCGGGCGGCAGATCGGGGTCCTTGTGGGGGACGCCTACCGGAGCTGGGACCACTACCTGCCCCTGGCCCGGGCTCTGGCCCAGGCGGGTTACCGGGTCCGGCTTTTCGATGCCGGGGAGGAGCTGCCCCTCTCCGTGCCGGCGCTGCTGGTCCTTGGGGGGGCGGAGGATCTGGACGACAGGTCCCTGTACCGGATCGATTGCTATATCCAGAACGGGGGGAAGGTGTTCTTTGCCCTGGAAGGGGTCTTTGTGGACAGCGAGGGCGGCCTGGAGGCGAGGGTCATCGAGGATCGGGGGCTTCTGGCGATGGTGTCCTTTTACGGCGCCACGGTGCAGCCGGAGTTGGCCCTGGACCGGAACGCCCGTACCATGCAGTACCAGATCCAGTCCCCCGACGGGCTTATCCAGGAGAAGCTGGCCGTGTACCCGCACTGGTTCGGCATAACCGCGGAAAACGCCAGCGCCGCCCACCCGGTGACCGCGGATTTTTCCGGCCTGGACCTGTACTGGCCCAGCCCCCTCAGCCTTAACCCCCCCCCGTCCGTGGAGGCGGAGGTCCTGGTTACCGGGACGCCGGAGGGCTGGACGCTTGCGGGCGATTTCGCCACCAACCCCGAACTGCTCTACCGGATGGAGGAGCCTGAAACACGGGGGCGGCAGGTGTTCGGCCTGAGCCTTTCGGGAACCTTCCCCTCGTGGTTCAGGGGCATTGGGAAGCCTGAGCGGGAGGCCGGGGATCTTCCCGATCTGCCCGCCGCCGCGTCCCCCTCGCGGATCATCGTGGTTTCCGACACGGACATGGCCGGGAATTTGCTGAACTACACGCTGGCGGATTACAACCTCGATTTTATGATAAAGGCCCTGGACTGGCTGGGGAACGATGATGAACTGATAGCGATCCGGGGCCGTTCCGGCAGGGCCGGCCGGCTGGACCGCATCGCCGATCCGGCGCGGAAAGGTTCCGCCATGGCCTTCGCCCAGGGCCTTAACCTGGTGTTCCTCCCCCTGGCCCTGGCCGGGGCGGGCCTTTTCTTCGCGTGGAGGCGCGGGAAGAAGGGCCGGCGCGGCGCAGGCGGGCGCGATCATGCCGTATAGGCGGAAGTTCCTCGCCCTGTCCTGCCTGGCGGCGGCCCTGGCCTGCGTCTATATCATGACCTTTGTGTTCGATCCCGCCCTCCGCCGATCCGACGCCTATGCCTGGCTGGATCCCCGCCTGCGGGATTCCGTTGACCGTATAGATTTTACCGGGGGGGGGTCCGGCCGGGAGGGGGCGCTGAGCCTTCTGCGCCGGAACGGCCGCTGGCTGGTACTCCGCGGCGGCCTTGAGTACCCGGCGCGGGAGGCGAGGGTGGCGGACCTGCTGGACCTGCTTTCCCGGCGCGGCGCCTTCCCCCTGCGCTCGGCTTCCCCGGCCAGCCACGCGCTTTTCGGCCTGTCCGAATCGGCCGCCTCCCGGATTACGCTGCGGGGCGGCGCGGGGCTGCCCCTTCTGGATCTGCTGGTCGGACGGGCTGACGCCGGCGGCGGGAGCCTGTACATGCGGAAGGCGGACGGCGGCGAAGTCCGCTCCGGCGACGGGGGCTTGAGCGCCTATATCGATAACGAGGCCAGGTCCTGGTACGACCTGCGGCTTTTCCCCGAAACTGAGGCTCTGACGGCCGATTCCGTCCAGCGGCTTACCGTGATCCCCCCGGTTTCGGCGGGGGGCCCTGCTTCGGACATTCCGGCAAGGATGGTGATAAGCCGCGCGGGGAACGCCTGGCGCGTCGGCGCGGGGGACCGGTCCCTGGAGCCCGGCGATATTGAAAAGAGCCGCGTGGATTCGTACATCAACGGGATTTTCGGCATAACCGGGGATGATTTTGTGCCGGCCGGGGGGGAAGCGCCTGCGGAAGAGCTGTCCGCTGCGGAATCATCCGCCGCAGAACCGTTCGCGGACGCGCTGATCTTCGAACTGGGGGACGGCCGCGTTCTGACCCTGCGCCTCGGCCCCCCCGGGGAGGGCGGGACGGCGCGGATCTCCGGCCTCCGGGAAAGCGGCGCTTACGGCTACGCGCTGGCGTCCTGGGCGCTGGAAAGGATCTTCCGCCCGCCCGAATATTTCAGACGCCCGGAATGAAAATTTTGGGACCGCCCCGGCGGGGCTCAGCGGTTAAGGCGGGCCAGGAAGCTGCGGGTACGTTCCATCCGGGGCCGGTCGATCAGATCCGCCGCCGGGCCTTCTTCGATAAAGGCGCCGCCGTCCATAAAAAGCACCCGGTCCGCCACTTCCCGGGCAAAGGGAATCTCGTGGGTCACGATGACCATCGTCATCTTTTCCGCCGCCAGGGAGCGGATTACCCGCAGTATTTCCCCCGTAAGCTCCGGGTCCAGTGCGCTGGTGGGCTCGTCAAAGAACAGCAGCTCCGGGTCCAGGGCCAGGGCCCGCGCTATGGAAACCCGCTGCTGCTGCCCCCCGGAAAGCTCGAAGGGGTAGGCCGCCGCCTTTTCGGACAGCCCCATCTTGTCCAGAAGCGCCCGCGCCCGCCGTTCCGCCTCGCCCTTGTCCCGGCGCAGCACGCGGATCTGGGCTTCGGTAATGTTCCGCAGCACGGAAAAATGGGGGAACAGGTTGAAGCTCTGGAACACCAGCCCCACCTTAAGGCATATTTCCCGCAGTTCCTCGGGCCGGGCGTAGACCCCGTCCCGCACCATGTCCCTGCCGCATAAGGTAACGCTGCCGCCGTCCAGGGTCTCAAGGTGGGTGATGCAGCGCAGCAGCGTGGACTTCCCCGATCCCGAAGGCCCCAGGATCGCCACTACCTCCCCCTGGTTTACCGTAAACGAGATGTCCTTGAGTACCTGGAGGGGCCCGAAGGATTTGGAAACGCCGCGAACCTCGATTATTTCCGTGCTTCCGCCCCTTGTCCCGCCGCTGTTCCCGCTTTTGTCCGCGCCCTTGTCCGCGCCGCCTGTTTCCACCTGTTTTCTCCGTGTCACGAGTAGTAGGAAAGCTTTTTTTCACATCGGGCGAAGGCCGCCGAGACGGCCCAGTTCATGACCAGGTAGAACAGCCCGGCCATGAAGATGGGCATGGTTGAAAATTCGCGGGCCGCCGCGTTTTGGGCGGCGTGGAACAGTTCCGCCACGCCGATAACCTGGGCCAGCGCCGTGTCTTTGACCAGGGTGATCACCTCGTTCCCCGTGGCGGGGAGTATCCGTTTGATCACCTGGGGCATGATAATCCGGAAAAAGGTCTGCCTGCGGGTAAAGCCCAGAACCTTCGCCGCCTCGTACTGCCCCCTGGGGATGGATTCTATGCCGCCCCGGTAGATCTCCGCGAAGTAGGCGGCGTAGTTCAGCGTAAAGGCGATGATCACGGCGGTAAAGCGGTTGTAGGAGAGGACGGCCCTGGCCGCGTTCCAGAATCCGGGGGACCCGATGTAGGCCCCCAGGCTGTTGCCGAGGAACTGAAGCAGGTACTTTGGGGCAAAGTAGATAAAGATAAGCTGCAGGATAAGGGGGGTGCCCCGCATGATCAGCAAGTAGAACTTGACGATACCGCGGAGGGGGCCGTTCCCGGACATCCGCCCCAGGGCAATCGGCAATGCCAGGGGGAGGGAGAGCAGCAGGGTGAGGAAGAAAACTTCCAGCGAGGTTCCCGCCCCCGTAAGCATAATGCCGATCATCCGAATCACGGTTCTATCCCCGGATTTGCCGGGCCGCCGGCAATGCACCTGCCCGCGGCGGTTTCACGCTGTTGCGGCGGTTTTACGCCCCTGCGGCGGTTTTTTTTATTTTCCAATGATGGAAATGTCCGCCCCCAGCCACCGGGTGGCGATTCTGGCGACCGTGCCGTCCCCGGCCATTTCCAGGAGGGTCGCCCAGACCTTGTCCGCCAGGGCCCTGTCGTTTTTCCTGAACCCGATGCCGAACTCTTCCTCCCCCAGGGTCTCCGTAAGGATGCGGAAGTTTTTGCCCGACCTGTTGATGTTGTCGTTGGCGACTACCAGGTCAATGACCACCGCGTCCACCCCGCCCACGTCCAGGTCCATCAGGGCGGTGAGGAAATCTTTGTACTCCACCACTTCTTTCAGGCTGGCCTTGAACTGCGGCGCGTCGTCAATGGCGCCGATAGACGAAGATCCCATCTGGGTCCCCACGGTTTTCCCCGCCAGATCGGCCAGGCTGTTCACCGGGGAGTTCCCCGTAACCACGATAACCTGGGCGTTCTTCAAATAGGGGGGGCTAAAGAGCAGGTTCTGCTTCCGTTCTTCGGTAATCGTAAAGCCGTTCCAGATGCAGTCTATTTCCCCGGTGTTAAGCTCCTGCTCCTTGGCGTTCCAGTCGATGGGCTGCAGTACCAGCTCCACCCCTATCCGCCGGGCGGCTTCCTTCGCCAGATCCACGTCGTAGCCGACAATCTCGTTGTTCTCGTTGCGGTAGCCCATCGGGGGGAAGGAATCGTCCAGGCCCAGGATAAGCTTCTTCTTGGCCAGAACCGAATCCAGCGAGCTGTCCCCGCCCGCCGCGCCGTCGCGCCGCCCTGCGGCGGCGGCCATTCCCGCCGCTATCAGAACCAGACATACCGCGATACCGAATTTTTTCACACGATCCTCCTTTGGTGTTTGCCGCCGCGCTTACGGCCCGTCCGGGCCCTCCGGCGGCCCGGCAAATCTACCCTATTCCGCCAAAAAAGTACATGCGCCGTCCCTGCCTATGCCCCAGGGCCAGCGCATATATAAAAACGGGGCCGCTTTACACCTTTCACACCGATGGTTTGCCTTCCACGTATGCTAACCTTATCCAAGGGCAGGGCCGGCGCAATGGGAAAGTGCAGCGGACAGGGGAAGCAAAACGCCTGTGGCGGACACTTGACCGCAGCTTTGCGCCATCTTAACCGCGGGAAATGAGGGGGAACCTATTGGCGCAAAGCAAGCGTGGCCGTCATAGGCGTTTTACTTCCCCTGTTTTCCTGTTCAGCGCAATATTCCCATGTACATGCGCCGGCCCTGCCTATGCCACGACCTTGTAGCCCGCCTGTTCCACGGCCTGTTCCATCATGGCCAGGCTGGCGGTTTCGTCGTGTTTTACCTCGGCGCTGTTCGTTTTAAGGCGCACCTTGGCGGACGCGACCCCCGCGATACCCTCCAGCGCCTCTTTTACGTGCTGTACGCAGTGTTCGCAGGACATCCCTTCGATTTTCAGCGTGGTTTTCATCGTTCGCTCCTATAAATTCAGCTTTTGGCTTCGACATCATACCTAATCGCGGCGAATTTATGTATACTTGCGGATACGGGGGTTTATCGGTGCAGTACCGAATCGATTCGCGCTCGGGGAACAGGCTTTCCATCCTGGGCCTGGGCTGTATGCGCTTTCCCAGGCTGCTGGGGGCCATTGACATGAAAAAGACCGAGGAGCTTGTTACGCGATCCATCGAAGGCGGGGTAAACTACTTCGATACCGCCTGGATCTACCCCGGCAGCGAGGACGCCCTGGGCGCCATTCTGGAAAAGCACCGCGCCCGGGACCGGGTTTTCATCGCCACCAAGCTCCCGGTGGTCATGCTCCGGGGCCCTGCCGACTTTGACAAGTACTTCGGGCAGGAACTGGCGCGGCTCCGTACCGGTTACATCGACTATTACCTTATGCACATGCTTACCGATACGGATATCTGGGCCAAGCTGAAGTCCTGGGGCATTGAGGAGTGGATCGCACGGCAAAAGAAAAGCGGCAGGATCCGGCG
Source organism: Treponema sp. (assembly GCA_031276685.1). GTDB lineage: Bacteria > Spirochaetota > Spirochaetia > Treponematales > Breznakiellaceae > JAISFT01. The sequence continues at coordinate 7,989 of JAISMQ010000152.1, forward strand.
GATCGGTTTTTCCTACCACGGCAGCCGGGACGAATTTTTGAGGCTTCTGGAGGACTACGACTGGGAATTTTGCCAGATCCAGTACAACTATTCGGACGAGAATTTTCAGGCCGGGGTAACGGGGCTCCGCGCGGCCGCCAAAAAAATGCCCGTCATAATCATGGAGCCCCTGCGGGGGGGGAAGCTGGCGGGGGGGATTCCCGCGGGGGCGGCGCGGATCTTCAGGAACGCCAATCCCTCCTGGTCCCCCGCCGCCTGGGGCCTTAACTGGGTGTGGAACCAGGAGGAGGCGACCCTGCTCCTTTCCGGCATGGGCGAGATGCCCCAGTTGGAGGAAAACCTCCGCCTGGCGGACGCGGCGCGGCCGGGGATGCTGGGGGAGGCGGAACTGGGGGTATACCGGCGGGTGCTTGAACTGCTTAACCGTTCCTACAAGATCCGCTGTACGGGCTGCAATTACTGCATGCCCTGCCCCCGGGGGGTGAACATTCCCGGCTGTTTCGCCGCCTACAACACATCCTACGCGATTGGCTATGTGGCGGGGATGCAGCAGTTTGCCACCAGTACCGCCCTTGCCTCCGAACGGTCAAGCGGCCCGGGCCTCTGCGTCAAATGCGGCGCCTGCGAGGCCCATTGCCCCCAGCACCTTGGGATAATCAAGTACCTGGGCGACGTGCGCCGGCGGATGGAGCCGTTTTGGATCCGGGGCATCGGCGCCGCCGCCCGCGCCGTTCTGGGGAAGAAACGGCGGGGCCGGCGCTCCGGTCTCCAAAAATTGACAGGCATGCGGTAAACCTATATATTTGTAAAGTGGAGGGTGTCGGTATGCCGGAGTTTGTGGGACATGTGGAGGAATGGAAGGAATCGGGTTACACGTACCGGGATTACCTTGCTACGGATGACGATTACCGGGCGGAGATAGTCGACGGGCGTCTCTATGTCACGGACCCCCCTTCCCGGTACCACCAGGAAATCGACCGGAATTTGCTGCTGCAAATCGGTAATTTTTTGGTGGGGAAGCCCTACAAGGTCTATACCGCCCCTTTCGGGGTCCGGCTGTTCCCAAAAAGCGATTTAAGCGACGACACGTATTTTGAACCCGATATTACCGTAGTCTGCGACCTGTCAAAGCTGGACGACCGGGGCTGCAACGGCGCGCCGGATATGATTGCGGAGATAATGTCCCCTTCGCACCGCCAGAACGATATGCTGGTAAAGTTCCGTAAGTACCTGCGGGCCGGGGTGCGGGAGTACTGGATTGTCGATCCGGAAGAAAAAGTGGTCTACGTCTGTGTTCTCGACAACGGCGACTACCGGGTCACCGTCTGCGATGAAACCCAGGCCGTGCCGGTTTCGGTGCTGCCGGGCTGTACCGTCGACCTAAAGGCCGTATTCGCGGATTAAGCGCCCCCTTTTACGGGGGCTGCGCTTACCGTTCCTCCCGCAAAAGCGGGTTCTCAAAACCGGCGTTTGCGATCTTCTGTAAAACGCCGGGCACCTCTTCCGAAGGGATCTCCGAAAGCACGACCCTGAACAAATCCCCGTTCCGCTCGTAAGCCGGGTTCAGGCCGGAATTTTTAAGCCGCTCGGCGGCCGCCAGCGCGTTCCGGGCCTCGCGGTAGGAGCCTACCTGGATCCGGTAGATC
>JAISMQ010000169.1 GCA_031276685.1 Treponema sp.
CCCGTATTTTCGTGCTGTCAAGCGAATTCTTCAATTTTTTTTGCGGCCGTCCCCGCCGTGTTGAGCGCTTGAACGAAAGACAGATATCTGATAACCTTTTAACTGATAAGGCCGCCCCGAAAACTGGGGCGGGCTGTCCGATGAACGGGGGGTGCGATGCGGTACGTTGATTTTGGCAAAACGGGCGTAAAGGTTTCCCGGCTGGGGATGGGGTGTATGCGGCTGCCTTCCCGCGAGGAAAACGGCAAAACCGTGTTCGACGAGGAAGGATCTATCGCCCTTATCCACCGGGCCATAGACCTGGGGGTCAACTACTTCGATACCGCCCCCTACTACTGCGACAAGCTCAGCGAGGTGTTTTTGGGCAAGGCCCTGGCGTCCGGCGGCCGCCGGGACAGGGTGTGGATCTCCACGAAGAACCCTATCGAAAACGATTCCGGCGACGACTACGAACGGCGCCTGGAAAGTTCCCTTAAAAACCTGCAAACCGGTCATATCGACTTCTACCACTTCTGGAGCGTTTCGCTGGACAGCTTCCTCAACAAGGTAAAGGCGAAGGACGGCCCCTTTAGCCGGGCGCAAAAGCTCAAAGGGCAGGGGGTGATCCGGCATATTTCCTTCTCGTTCCACGACCGGGAACAGGGCGGGAACGAGGGGGAGCGGCTTGTCGAGGTTCTGAAAAACGGCGAGGGGGTTTTGGAAAGCGTCCTGTGCCAGTACAACCTGCTGGACCGCGGCAAGGAGCCGGGTATCGCCCTGGCCCACGAGATGGGGCTGGGCACGGCGGTCATGGGGCCCGTGGGCGGGGGGCGGCTGGGGGCCCCCTCCGCGATGATCCAGAGCCTTATCCCCGGCAAGGTACGGAGTTCCGCGGAGGTAGCGCTGCGTTTCGTGCTGGCCAACCAGAACGTCAACCTTGCCCTTTCCGGGGTAAGCACCATAGCGCAGCTTGAGGAGAACGCCGCCGTCGCCTCCCGGGCCGACGCCCTTTCGCCTGGGGAAATCGACGCCATCAAGGCGGCGCTGGGGGAAAACGAGCGCCTGGCGGGGCTCTACTGCACCGGGTGCAAGTATTGCATGCCCTGCCCCCAAAATGTTAATATCCCCGAGATTTTTACGATTATGAACTACCACCGCGTGTACAAAATTACCGAATTCGCAAAAAAATCTTACGCGGAGATCGGCACGGTCCCCTGGCGGAACTACGAAAACGCCGCGGCCTGCGTAAACTGCGGGGCCTGCGAAAAAAAATGCCCCCAGAGCCTTCCCATCCGGGAACAGTTGAAGGAGACCCACCGGGTACTGGCAGGCTAAAGCGGTACAAGGCCAAAGCGGCTTCATGAACAATCCCTTAATCAAAACGCTTCTGGGCCTGCGGGGGAACCCGCGCGCCTGCGTGTATACCGAACCCCTGTGGGGCCTTTCCATGAACCTCTGCCTGCCCTACGCATCGGTGTACATGATCGCCCTGGGGCTTAAAGACACGGAAATAGGCGTTATCGCCACGGTGTACATGCTGTCCCAGGTGGTCTTCGCGTTTCTGGGCGGCCCCATTACCGACAAACTGGGGCGCCGCAGGACCACGGCGGTTTTCGATTTTCTGGCCTGGAGCATCCCCTGCCTTATCTGGATTTGGGCGGAAAATTTCTGGTTTTTCTTTGTCGCGGCCCTTTTTAACGGCGCCATGAAGGTAACCACCAATTCCTGGGACTGCCTGCTGGTGGAGGACGCCGAAAAAAGCCAGATTACCCGGATCTATTCGCTGGTCATCGTATGCGGGCAGCTGTCCGCGCTGTTCGCCCCCGTATCTTCCATCCTGGTATCCAGGCTTACCCTGGTGCCCGCCATCAGGATCCTCTACGCCAACGCCTTTGTCGTGATGACCGCCAAAATTGTTATCCTGTATACGTTTTCCAGGGAAACCCGGACCGGGGTAACCCGCCTGCGGGAGACGCGGGGGAAGAGCCTCCTCTCCCTTATCGGGGGCTACGGCGGGGTGCTGCGGATCATCGGCAGGTCCCGGGGGACCGTTTTTTCGCTTGCCATTACCGCCCTGGTCGGCGCGGTGGGGATGATCAACACGACGTTCTGGCAGGTTATCGCCAGCAAACGGCTGGGGGTCCCCGATTCCCTGCTGCCCTTTTTCCCCATGCTCCGGTCCTTTATCGCCCTGGCCTTTTTCTTCCTGGTTATCCCCCATATCACCAAGGCGGCCCTTAAAACCCCCCTGCTCCTGGGTTTTGCCAGCTACACGGTAGGCCAGGCCATCCTGGTGTCCGCCCCCCCGGCGGGGGCCTTTACCTACGCCGTCCTCTGCGTCTCCCTTCTTTTCGACGGCTTCGGCTTCGGCATACTGGCCATGCTGGCCGAATCCCTGGTGGCCCTCCACGTGAACGCCGCCGAACGGGCGCGGGTCATGGCGATCCAGCACATGATCATCATGTTCGTTACGTCCCCCTTCGGCTGGATCGGCGGGCTTCTTTCCGAAATGTCCCGCGCCTTCCCCTTCGTCCTTAACATCTGCCTGCTGTGCGCGGGCTTTCTGGTGACGCTTGCCTACTACGCGAAAAACCCCGGCGCGGAACACTAAGGGCCTGTCGCGGCGTCAGGGCATCGGCGTATCTTTTTGTAGCGTTTCCCAACAACTCGTAATAAAATAAGAGCGGGAGAAATCTATGGCCGAATTGAACAACGAATTTTTTTACGCGGAAACCCGGGGGGACGTTCTGTTAAGCCTGAAATCGCCGGACGACCCCTACGCGATGAACTGGGTCGAGGGTCGGTCCCCCTGGGGCTCGATTCAGATCCCCGAAAACGTGTGCGCGACGATAAGCCGCGCCTTTACGCCCGCCGGGACCTTAAAAGAAACCTATACGTTTGCCAACTGGGCCGCCTATCCTATTTTTACCTGCCTGCGGGATATCTCCATCTTCACGCCCTTTAACGACAGCTACCACGAGGCCGCCCTGTGCATGAAGAACCGCTGCCACGCCCATATCTGGTGCGGCGGGACATCGAGCTACGTGATGTGCCTGCGTATGGGCGGCGAGGCGCCCCACCTGGGCATGGTCCTTACCGGGGGGAAGCTTGGGGGCTACAGCGTCGAACGGAACCCGGGGCAGGGGAGCAACGACCGGGGCGATATTATCCTCCACCCCGCGCCGCTGAAGCTGGAACCGGGCGAAAGCGCCGTCGTGGAGTGGGAATTTTTCTGGCACCGGGGGAAGGAGGATTTTTACCGCCGGCTCCGGGACTACCCTTCGTATATCGAGCTAAGCGCCGACCGCTTCGTGTGCTTTACCGGGGAAAAAAGCGGCCTCCGGGTACAGCGCCGGGAGGGCCAGCCGGAAACGGAGCTTGCCGAAGAGGAGACCGGGTATCCCGGCGAGCGGAAGTACCTTATCCGGGGGGACGGCGTGGACACCTGGTGCCGCGTCCTTGAGCGGCCGCAGCCCGCCGACCTGGCCGCGGCGCGCTGCGCCTTTATCGCCGAAAAGCAGCAGTACCGCAGGCTTGGAAGCCCCCTGGACGGGGCCTACCTTATCTACGACAACGAGGAAGGCCACCTCTACTACTCCCATACCGGCGATCACAACGGGAGCCGCGAGCGTATCGGCATGGGGCTCCTTATGGCCCGCTTCCTGCGCTCCCGGCCCGGCGCGGCCCTGGAAAACAGCCTGAGGCAGTACGTGGCCTTTGTCCTGCGGGAACTCTTCAACTCCGAAAACGGAGCCGTGTACGACGACATCAACCGCGCCGTCGACCGGGTACGGCTCTACAACTTCCCCTGGTTCGCCCAGTTCTTCCTGGAGCTTTACGGGCTCTGGAAGGACCCGGCCTACCTGCGCTACATGTACAAGGCCCTGGACGCCTTTTACGCGAAAGGCGGCGGCAAG
>JAISMQ010000237.1 GCA_031276685.1 Treponema sp.
GGGCCATGGGGCAAAAACCCTTCCTGGTGCTGGAGCTGGATTCCCACTCCGCGGACGCCGGGGTGGACACCAGGGTGGAGGCGTTTCTGGACATTATCGACGGCTACCGGAACAAAAAGGACGCGCTGGAGGCGGAGCGTTACGATAACGGCTGGCGTTTCGTCTACGATCCTTCCGCCGGGGACACCGCCGACAAACTGCGGCTTGACAACAGTAAAACTAACGAAAAGGTCCGTATCCGGGGCAACCCGCGCGTAAAGGTGCTGCTCTCCAACATGGGGGCCATTTCCACCGAGTACATGGGGGCCGTGGTCAGGAAGATGGGGATCAGCGCGGAAGCCCTGCCGGTGTCCACCGCCAAAACCATCCAGATGGCCCGCGCCCACGCATCCGGCAAGGAGTGCGTCCCCAGCCACCTGGTTCTGGGCAGCGCCCTGCAGTACTTCGCCGGCGGGAACTACCGCAAGGACGAGCTGTACCTCCTCTTCGTGCCCATCACCACCGGGCCCTGCCGAACCGGGCAGTACTACGTGTACTACGAGAACCTTTTCCGGGACATGCGGCTGGAAAACGTGGTGATCTTTATCCTTTCCGCGGATAATTCCTACACCGAGCTGGGGCCCGGCTTTGCCAGGGAGATGTGGAAGGGGCTGGTGCTTTCCGATTACCTCAAGGATATTCAGACCAGCCTTAAAGCCCTGGCGCGGGACCCGGTACAGGCGCTGGCGGATTACGAAACATCGTGGCGCCGCGTTATGGAAACGGTAGAGCATCGCCCGCGGGAAGTCTGGAAGGCGCTTAAACAGGTCGCGTCGGATGTCAGGAAGATCCCCCTTAAGCGCGGCCTGGCCGATTGCCCCAGGGTGATGGTGGTCGGGGAAATTTACGTGCGCCGGGACGATTTCGCCATAGGGGAGCTGACGGATCTGATGAGCGAGCGGGGGATTGTCGTCAAGGTGGCCGGGATCTCCGAGTGGATCCACTACCTCGATTTTGTCCGGGACTACGCCCTGCGGAAGCTTATCCGGCTGCGGAAACCGGGGCGCCGCGTTTTTTCCAGGCCCTGGCGGGACCTTAAAAAACTCGGCCTTGAAAAATGGTGGAAACATTCGGTGGAAAAAAAGGTTATCTCCATCCTGGCGCCCACGGGGCTGATCCCCGAGACCCCCCACGACATGCGGGAGATCATGGCCTATACCCAGGAACACTTTGTCAACCTGGAACTGAATTCGGAGATCGCCGTGTCCTCCGGTTCCGCCGCCGCCGCCATGGCCCACGGCTATTCGGGGATCGTGAACATCAGCCCCTTCGCCTGCCTTATCGGCCGGGTTATCGAAGGGCTCTTTACCCCCTGGGCCCGGGAGCGGAACTATCCCACCCTTTCGGTGGAGGTGGACGGGAATCTCCTGCCCCCCAACATCGTGAACAAGCTCAACATCTTTATGGTGAACGTGCTGAGGTTCAGGGGTTCCGGCGATCTGTCCGCGCTGGTAGACAAGGCGGGAAGCCGCACCCGGCGTTTCAGTCCTACCGGATCGGTACCCGCGGCGGAAAAAACCGCGGCGGGGAAGTAAGCCGCCTTAAAACCGGCGTATTGACAGGTCCTGCCGATTGGACCATGCTTTTCCGCATGAAATCGCTGGAGATTTTCGCGGGAGGGGGGGGCCTCGCCCTGGGAGTAACGGCGGCGGGGTTTTCCCATGCCGGCCTTGTTGAATGGGACGCGGATTCCGCGAAAACTCTTTGCCATAACTGCAAAAAGTTTGGTTTCTCCGCTGACGGGGAACGGATATTTAACAGCGATATTCATAACGTATCGTTTTCCGGTTATGAATATAAAATAGATCTGTTGTCCGGCGGCCCGCCTTGCCAGCCGTTCTCCATCGGCGGCAGGCATAAAGCCTACAACGACAAGCGCGATTTGTTTTCCGAGGCGGCGCGGGCGCTTGCCGAAATACGCCCCAAAGCTTTCGTTTTTGAAAACGTCCGCGGGCTGCTGCGGAAAAGCTTTGCCAAATATTTCGGCTATATTATGCTGCAGCTAAGGTATCCTGAACTTGCCAAAAAAGAAGACGAAAAATGGCCGGATCATTTAGCGCGGCTTGAAGAATGTCATACCGGCGCGGGCGAAAAAAGCCTGTTTTATAACGTTATTTTCCGGCTGGTCAATGCCGCCGATTACGGCGTCCCGCAGAAGCGGGAGCGCGTTTTTATTGTCGGGTTCAGAAACGATATAAACGGAAATTGGTCGTTTCCCGCAGCTACTCATTCGGAGGAAGCGCTGGATTACGCCAAGTTTGTTACAAAAGAATACTGGGAAAGACACGGAATAAAATATTCCGGCAGTTCCCGGCCGGCCGGTGTTTCATTGTCCGAGCCGCCCGAAAAAAAGCCGTGGGTAACGGTACGGGATGCCATAGGCGGTTTGCCCGATCCCGCCGCCGCGAACGGTTTTTTCAACCACAATTTTCAAAACGGCGCGAAAGTCTACCCGGGGCATACCGGAAGCGTTATGGATGAGCCGGCAAAGACAATTAAAGCCGGCGCGCACGGCGTCCCCGGCGGTGAAAACATGGTTGTTTTTGATGACGGGGCGCTCCGTTATTTTACGGTACGGGAAGCGGCGCGGATACAAACGTTTCCGGACGACTATTTTTTTCCGTGTTCCTGGACGGAAAGCATGCGGCAGATCGGCAACGCCGTTCCGGTAAAATTGGGGGCCATTGTCGCGGATTCCGTTAGAAAAACATTATGTTCATCGAAGGGGAAAAGCAAAGGCAATGGATACGGAAATCTTTAATCCGTTGGACAAGCGGAATCTTGACATAAGTATCGCGGATGCTATTTTCAAAAAAGAGGTTTATCCGCTAAAGGATTTACCGCGCCGTTTTTTGGTTGTTGACGATATCTGGATTTCGCTTGGAGAATCTTTGCTTATTGAAAAAACAAAACCGCTTTGGAATGTTGTTGTTGACGGTTTTGGAAACCACGATCCCGGAGGGGGGCGTTATAACCGGCAAATTTCTTCCTGGGATACCCTGTACCCCGGTAGAAGCTGGGCGAAAAAATTGCAAAAGGGGAAAACCGTGGAAGAAATTTCCGAACAAATCTTTCAGTTTTTGCAATGAAAGATCATGTAAGAACCCTGTACGATAATAAATCGGAGGGGAAAGAATTCTGTATAATCTGGTTCCAAGGGGAAAAAGATGCGGCGATTGCATAACAGTATCGAAGCCCTGCTGGGATCCTACCGTTCCTACGGCCTGGTGAACCATTCGGGGGGGCTGAACCTTCCCAGCCGGCAGAGCGTCGAGGATATCCTTAGGGGTTTGGACGAGCTTATTTTTCCCGGTTTCCGGGAAGAGCAGGTTCTGAACCATGACAACCTGAACCTTATTACGGCGGAGAAGGTGAACCGCCTGGCCCGCTGCCTTATCCGCGAGGTGGAAAAGAGCCTTGCCTTCGCGTCGAGAACCGGCGCGGATGACGGGGCCCCCGCCCCGGCGCCCTGCGGCAGCGAGGGCTGCCACGCTGCGGCGGAGCTTGTCGTGGAATCCTTTTTCGAGGAGCTGCCCCGGATCCGGGAGGCCCTGAGCCTGGATATGAAGGCCGCCTTCCGGGGGGACCCGGCGGCCAAGAGCTTTGAGGAGGTGATCCTCTCCTATCCGGGTTTCCAGGCCATTACCGCGCACCGGCTGGCCCATTTTTTCTGGCAGGCCCGCGTGCCCCTGATCCCCCGGATGATGAGCGAGCTGGTCCACGGCCGGACGGGGATCGATATCCACCCCGGCGCCGGCATCGGGGAATCCTTTTTTATCGACCACGGTACCGGGGTGGTGATCGGGGAGACCACGGTCATCGGCAGGAACGTGAAGCTCTACCAGGGCGTTACCCTGGGGGCCCTTTCGGTGAAAAAAGAGGAGGCGAACCGGAAACGGCACCCCACCATCGAAGACGACGTGACCATCTACTCCAACGCCACCATCCTGGGGGGGGAAACGGTGATCGGCCGGGGCAGCACCATAGGCGGCAACGTGTGGCTTATCTCGTCGGTGCCGGCGGACAGCACGGTCTATACCCACGCCGGGGAGCAGGTGGTAAAGACCAGGGACGCCCCCGCGCCGGGCGGCAGCCTGTCAGGGTAAGCCATGGACGGACAGAAAAAATCCGCCTTTGTGGCGGTGATAGGGCGGCCTTCGGTGGGGAAATCCACCCTGGTGAACCGGATCTGCGGGCAGAAGGTGGCCATCGTGAGCCCCGTGCCGCAGACAACCCGGAACGCCATCCGGGGGATCTACAACTGCGAACAGGGGCAGTTGGTCTTTGTGGACACGCCGGGCCGGCACCATTCGGACAAGAAGTTCAACAAGAAACTCAGTTCCGTTTCCGGCAGGTCGATGGAAGAGGCGGATCTGATCCTCTACGTTTTGGACGCCGCCCGGCCCCCCGGGCAGGAGGAGGGGGATATCGCCGCCGATCTGGCCCCCTTTGCCGGAAAAACCGTCGCCGCCGTCAACAAGATCGACCACGGCGGGGCGGATGTCGAAGGGGTAAAGCTCTTTTTGCGGGAACGCCTGCCCTCGTGCGTCCCCGCGCCTGACGGGACCGCGCCCGGCCCGCCTTCGCGCTGCGTGGAAATTTCCGCGCTGGAAAACAGGGGCCTGGACGCGCTCCTGGCCCTGCTGTTCGCCCTTGCCCCCTGCGGGGAACCGTTTTACCCGCCGGAATTCTACACCGACCAGGATGTTTCGTTCCGGATAGCGGAGATTATCCGGGAAAAGGCCATCGCCGGCCTGCGGGACGAGCTTCCCCATTCGATCTACGTTGACGTGGCGGATATGGAGTTCCGGGACCCGGCGGCGGAAGTTCCAGCGGCGGGCAGCCCGGAGGGAAGCCTTATGGGAAGCCCGGAGGGAAGCCCGGAGGGCAGGAATCGGGCCAGGCGGCTGTGGGTGCGGGCCTTTATCGTTACCGAACGGGAGTCCCAAAAGGGCATGGTGGTGGGGAAGGGGGGGGCCAGGATCAAGCTGATCCGTATGGCGGCCCAGAAGGACCTGAACGCCATTTTTGACTGGAAAATCGATCTGGACCTGCGGGTAAAAACTTCCAAGGACTGGCGGCACAACGACGCGCTTCTAAAACGGCTGATCGACCGCTAGGGGCCTGTTGTGCGGGAACCTGCCGCGCAGGATCCTGCCGCGGGGGGCCGCCTTCCCGCGCTACCCCTGCCCAGCAAATTCCTCTATACGCCGCAGGAGATCGCCAAAGCCGTCCACGCAGGGGATATGGGGGTAATCCCGGCGGATCTTCTCCGGCGCGCGGAACAGGCAGCCCCCGTCCGCCTCGCCTATCATGCCGAGATCGTTGAACGAATCCCCGGCGGCAAAGACCCGCAGGTTCATGGATTTGAAGGCGGCCACGGCGCGTTTTTTCCCGTCCGGCTGGCGCAGGCGGTAGCCCGTCACGGCGCCGTCGGCGGAGGTGACAAGGGAGTTGCACAGGAGGATGGGGTAGCCCAGCTTCGCCATGATAGGCCGGGCGAACTGTTCGAAGGTATCGGAAAGGATCACCGCCTGCGTAAGCTCCCGGAGTTTCGCGTAAAAATCCGCCGCCCCCGGCAGGGGCTCTATGGCCCCCGCGACGCGCTGGATGTCGGGAAGCCTGAGCTTGTGCCGCCCCAGCAGATCGATGCGGAAGCGCATCAGGTTGTCGTAGTCCGGTTCGTCCCGGGTGGTCCGCCGGAATTCGGGGATCCCCACGGCGTCCGCAAAGGCGATCCATATTTCGGGGACCAGGACCCCTTCAAGGTCAAGACAAACCAAGGCCATGTCCCTTACGATACCATCGCGGCCCCGGCGCTGGCAACAGGGGCGATAACAGCGCCCTGGTACGCGCCGGCCCTGGGTATAACGGAGAGGAGGGACCATGCGGGCAATTCCCGTCGCGAATTCTTTTGAAGGCCCCGTGTACTTTGAAGAAACCGTGTCCAGCACGATGGACGTTTCGCGCCGCCTCGCCGCCGCCGGCGCCCCCCACGGCACGGTGATCGTCGCGGGTTTCCAGGAAGCCGGCCGGGGGAGGACCGCGGGGCGCCCCTGGCTGGGGGACGCGGGGCTCGGCCTGTTTTTTACGCTGCTGCTGCGCTGCGGCTCCTTCGCCTCCATCCCCGCCGCCCTGGCCCTGAAGGCCGGCCTGGCGGTTTCGCTGGCCGTGGAGGATTTCGCGCCCCCCCTGGCGGGCCTGGTGCGGATAAAGTGGCCCAACGACGTTTTGGTTCTGCTGCCCGGGGGGGGCCGGAAGATCGCGGGGATTCTGTGCGAAAGCGACGGCAGCGACGTGTTTGTCGGCATCGGGGTCAACACGGGCCAGGCCGCCTTCCCCCCCGGCCTTGAGCGCAAGGCCACGAGCCTGAACCTGGCCCTGGCGGAACTGGGGCCGGGAGAGGCGGACGGCGATGGGGCGGGCCCGGCGGTTTCCGGGCCGGGCGGCGATCCCCGCTTCGCCCTGCTGGAGCTGATACTAAACCGCCTGCGCCGCGAGCTTGACGAAGATCCCCCCGGCGCTTCCGAGTCCCGCGCCGCGGGCCCGCTCTGGCGGGAACGGCTGGAAGAACGGCTTTACATGAAGGGCCGGCGGGTCCGCTTTATCGCGGGGGAAGCGGACTCAGGCCGCCCGGTAGAGGGGCTGCTCCGGGGCGTCGGCCCCGGCGGGGAGCTTGTCATCCTCCCCGGCGATGGCGGCCGGGAGCGGTCCTTCGTCACCGGGGAACTGGATCTGTACGGCTGACCGGCCCCGCCGCTGGAAAAACGGGCGGCCCTTTGCTACAATCTTTAATCATGCTGGATTACCGATTCATCGTTGAAAACCTCGCGGCGGTAAAAGAGAACATCGCCCGCCGGTTCATGAAGGCCGACGCGGACGCCGTGGCCCGCCTGTTCAGCCGCCGCGCGGAACTGTCCGCCGCGCTCCAGGATCTGCGGCAGAAGCGCAACGCCAACGCGGCCTCGGCAAAGGGGAAGCTGGCGCCGGAACAGCGGGACGCTCTGGTCGGCGAGGGGAAAAAACTCAAAGAGGATATCGCCGCGCTGGAGGCGGAGCTTGCCGGGCTGGAACGGGAGATGGAGGCGGAGGCCCGGAAGATCCCCAACATGGCCCACCCGGATGCCCCGGCGGGGAAAGAGGACAAGGACAACCTGGAAGTCAGGCGGGTAGGGGAGCCCCGGGTTTTTGATTTTGTGCCCGCCGACCACGTCAAACTGGGGCAGGACCTGGACATTATCGACTTTGATTCGGCTACCAAAGTTTCCGGGACAAAGTTTTACTATCTGAAAAACGAAGGCGTGTTCCTGGAACTGGGCCTGATCCGTTACGCCCTGGACATCCTTGCCCGGAGGGGCTTTACCCCACTTATCACCCCCGACATCGCCCGCACGGAGATTCTGGAGGGCATCGGCTTTAACCCGAGGGGGGCGGAATCCAACGTGTACAGCTTGGAGGGGGAGGACGCCTGCCTTGTCGGGACGGCGGAGATCACCCTGGGGGGCTATTATTCCAACACCGTCCTGCCCAGGGAACAGCTTCCCCTGCGCATGGCCGGCCTTTCCCACTGTTTCCGCCGGGAGGCGGGGGCTGCGGGGCAGTTCTCCAAGGGCCTGTACCGGGTACACCAGTTTACCAAGCTGGAGATGTTTGTGTACTGCCTGCCGGAAGATTCGGAGGCCCTCCACGGGGAACTGCGCGCCGTGGAGGAAGAGATATTCGCGGGCCTGGAGATCCCCTACCGGGTGGTGGACACCTGCACCGGGGACCTTGGGGCCCCCGCCTACCGCAAATGGGATCTGGAAGCCTGGATGCCGGGGCGGGCGAATCCCCCTTCCCCCGGCGGGGGCGAATGGGGGGAGGTAACCAGCACCTCCAACTGTACCGATTACCAGGCCCGGCGCCTCAACATCCGCTACAAAGACAGCGACGGTAAAAATAAATTTGTCCACATGCTCAACGGCACCGCCATCGCCGTGTCCCGGGGGATCGTCGCCATACTGGAGAATTTCCAGCGGGCGGACGGCAGCGTCAAACTCCCCAAAGCCCTGGTCCCCTACTGCGGTTTTGATACCATCGGAAAAAAGAATTAAAAAAGGTTTAGTACGCAAGGCCGGAACATGAAAAAAAATCGCCGCGCTCCCGGGTTTTTCGTCCCTGGGAAAACCGTTTTGAATCTACGGGAAACGTTCGGGATACGGGAAAACTTCAGGCCGCCCCGCTTCGCGGCGGGCGCGCTGGTAACGCTTATTATGTTTGTTACGCTTGTCATCTGTCTGGGCGCTTCTTCGTGCCGGACCCTGGAGGCGGCGTTCAGGCAGCCGGGGG
>JAISMQ010000024.1 GCA_031276685.1 Treponema sp.
ACCCTTTCCAACGCCATGCACCTTTCCAGTTGGCTGGGAACCACGGTGAAGATCCCCTTTGACGAGGACCTCTTTCTGGAGGAACTTAACAAGCGGCGGGCCCAGTCAAAACAGAAGAAAGGCGCCGCCAGATTCTTCGACACCGGGGCAAGCTACAACAGCGGGATTTCCCCCTAATTCGGGTAGTTTCGGGAAAGCCCCGGTACAACAGGCCCGGTTTCAGCGTCCTGTCCCGCCGCGCCTCCGGGCTACCGTTTTCGGGCCTACGCCGAACTTCTCCCGGAAGGCCTGGGAAAAGTGGCTTATGTTGGTGTAGCCCACGGCAAACGCCGATTGGCCGACATTGTACTGCCCGGCGGCGAGCAGCGAAAAAGCCCGTTCAAGCCGTTGTTCCCGGACATACTCGTACACGGTTTTCCCGAAATACGCCTTAAACGAGCGCTTCAATTTGCAGTCGTTGATGCGAATCAGATGCGACAGCTCCGCCAGGGACGGCGGCGATTCGATCCGGCGTAGTAAAATTTCCCTGGCTTCAAGAAGGGCCTCCGTATCGGTTCTGGACAATCCGGCGGATCCTTCGCCGGGCCGCTCCGCTCCGAACAGGCGTTCAAGATTCAGCGACAAAAGTTCAAGCACCTGGCTTTCCAGAAAGAGGCCGTTCAGCCTGTCCGCCCCGTCTTCCAGGCAGCCGTCCACCGCGCTTAAAACGCGCTCTTCCTGGGCGTCCGTTTTGAACCGCAGGGGGCGGTAGTCGCCCTGCCGGAACGACGCGAAGGCGAAGGCGCCCGTGCTGCGGACCGCCCGGCAAAAAGTATCAAACGCGCCCGGTAGTACCCAGAGAGAGTACAGTTTTATATCGAGCCCCGCCTGGTACTCCGAGCGCCCGGAAGCGCGGTTTATAAAACCCAGGGAAGCGTGCCCCGGTTTAAGTTCCACAAGCCGCTTGTTCACTTCTCCCTGTATGTCGCCTTTGCGGCTATACGATAGCTCGAAAACCGGGGCAAACACCTCGGTCCTGCGTTTCTGGCTGCGCGGAAAAACCCCCGATGACACCATGATATGTACGCCGGGGCGTACCGCGATATTTTTTACCGCGAAAACATCCGACCGGGCGAACCCAAGGGGCAATTGCGACATCGTTCTCCCGCCTTCCGATTCTCCCTCCGGGGGCAAAAATAATCCGTCCGGGGGCAGAAAATATCGTACAAACCTGCGTAGATACTCTATGTTAGTTTATATTAACTTGTCAAGAAAACACAGAGGAGGGTGATGATGAAACGAAGGCTTATGGCGCCTGTTTTCCTGGTCCCGGCCGTTCTGCTGGCGGTATGTTCGCCCAAATCGGCGGACCCGGCGAATTCCGGCAATTCACGGCAGGCCCAGGCCGGGCAAACCGGAGGCATGAAAAAAGTCCGGGACATGAAGGGCGAGGCGGAAATTCCGCCGGAACCCCGGCGTATTGTCGACGTGTCCGGTTCGGCCGATGAGCTGATTATTCTGGGTATCCCCTTTATCGGTTCGGCCAATACCAGCATGTTTAACGGCATAACCGTGCCGGATTACCTGCGGGATTATTTCAGCGCGAACGGCGTGGAAACGGTGGGCAACTACGCGGGAATAATGGATCTGAACCTCGAAAAAATAGCAGAACTGAAGCCCGATTTGATCATCATGAACATCCGGCACGAAAAGGTCTACGAACAGCTCAAGCAGATCGCGCCGACCGTCATGCTGTCCGACGACATTAACTTTGTAAACTGGCGGGGCCGCTTCCGGCAGTTGGGGGAATGGTTCGGGAAAGAAGCCCTGGTAAGCCAGTGGCTGGACGCCTTTGACGCCAAGGGGAAAGAGCTTGCCGCCAAAGTTCAAAGCGTAACCGGGGACGCCTCGTTCGCGGTTATCGAGGCCAATTCCGTACATTTCGGTTCGTACTACGTGTACCGGACCGGGGGGCCGGGGGCGCTGGTGTTTGAAGATCTGGGCCTGAAACCGTCCGCCGGGGTCCCCGAAAACGTCTGGGGGGAAGTCGTGGACGCGGAATACTTCGTAAAGATCGACGCGGATCACATCATCTTTTTTAGCGATGACGGCAAACTCGGCGAGACCGGCGGCAGCCCCGCGTGGCAGAGTCTTAAAGCGGTAAAAAACGGCAGTGTCTATTACGGCGTTAATAACGAACAGTACGACATGGCCTATACCCCGGCGGGCAAGCTGCTTTACATGGAAAAGCTGGCAAACGCCATCATCAACCACAGCGATATCGAGTAAGCATGACTGGAACGGCCGCAGCGTGCCGGCCGCACGCGGGCTATGCCGCGCTGATTGCCGCCCTTGCGTCCGCGCTGGCCCTGTCCCTGGTATGCTCCGCCGGCATCGGCGTTGCCGGGATCCCCGGGTCCGATCCGGTGATGCGCCGAATCGTCTTTGAGATGCGCCTGCCCCGGGCCTTCTCCGCGTGCCTCACGGGGGCGGCCTTTGCCCTGGCGGGGGCCCTGATGCAGGGGCTTACCGGCAACCCCTTGGCCGATTCCGGCCTCCTGGGTATCAACGCCGGGGCGGCTTTGTTCGTAACCCTGGGTACGGCCCTCCGGCCGTCCATGACATCGCTGGGAACCATGGCCTTCGCCTTCTCCGGCGGCGCCCTGGCGGCGGCCCTGGTATACGGGCTGGGGGCGGGCAGAAAGCCGGCAGCGCATATCCGGCTTATTCTGGCGGGTTCCGCCGTGGCCGCCATGCTGACCGCCCTGGGCCAGGGGGCGGCCCTGGCCTTCGGCCTGTCAAAGGACCTTTCCTTTTGGAATTCGGGCAGCCTGTCCGGTATATCCTGGGCGCGGCTGGGGGCGGCGTCGCCCTGGATCATCGCGGCCCTGGGGGCGGCAATCCTCCTTTCCGGCAGGCTTTCCGTCCTGGCCCTGGGCGAAGAAAACGCCGCAGGGCTGGGGCTCAACATACGGGCGTTCCGCCTGACCGGGCTTGCCGTGGCGCTGGTTTTGGCAGGGGCCGGCGTATCCCTGGCGGGCGGCGTGTCCTTCCTTGGCCTCATCGTCCCGCATACGGCCCGGGCCTTCGCCGGACCGGATTACCGGCGTATCATGCCGGTTGCCGCGCTGCTGGGCGGCCTTGTACTGGTACTTTCGGATCTGGCGGCCCGCATGATCAACGCGCCCTTTGACACGCCGGTGGGGGCGCTTGTTTCGCTGATCGGCGTTCCCGTCTTCTTCGCGATGACCTGCCGCGGGAAGGGGTCTGGCTCGTGAAAAAAAGAGCGGCGCTTATCCCGTGGCTCCTCGTTTTGTTGATCTGCTGCGGCGCGCTCGCCGCGTTAAACTGCGGCTATTCGCGGATCCCCTACCCCGAGGTGTTAAAAAGCCTTGTCCATCCCGGGGCCTCCGCGTATTCCCTGGTGATTATGCGGATACGGCTGCCCCGGATTGCGCTGTCGGTTTTATGCGGAATGGGCCTGGCCCTGTCGGGCTGCACGTTGCAGGCTCTTACGGAAAACCCCCTGGCCGATCCGGGAATTCTCGGCATCAACGCGGGGGCCGGGTTTATGGTGATGATTTTGAACGCCTTTTTTCCGTCGTTGCACCTGAACTCCCGGCTCTACGTGCCTGTTTTCGCCCTGGCCGGGGCTCTGGCGGCGGCTGCCCTGGTATACGGCTTTTCCCGCCGGAACGGAAAGCTGCGGCCCGGGTACCTGCTCCTGGGCGGGATTGGAACTTCCGCCGGATTTTCGGCGCTGATGCTGGTGATAGGGGCGGATATGAAAAACAACAGCTTCCAGTCGGTGGCCCGGTGGATGGCCGGAAATATTTGGGGGAGCGGCTGGTACCAGGTAAGCACCCTGTTCCCCTGGCTGCTTGTGCTGGCGCCCCTGCTTTTCCTCCGGGCCGACAGCATCGATATCCTTGCCCTGGGGGAAGAGGCGGCCCGCGCCCTTGGCCTGAAGGTAGAACGGGAACGGCGGCTGCTTCTTGTTATCGCCTCCGGCTGCGCCGCCAGTTGCATTTCCGTAAGCGGGGGGATCGGCTTTGTCGGCCTGGTATCGCCCCACATCGCGGGGAAACTGGTGGGCCCGCGCCACAAACGCCTCCTCGCGGCGTCCATGCTGGTAGGCGGCCTGCTCTTGCTGGCGGCGGACACGGCGGGGAGGTCGCTGTTCCAGCCCCTTGAAATACCGGCGGGAATTGTCGTCTCCGTGCTGGCGGCGCCGTACTTTCTCTATCTTCTCCGCAGGCAGGTATAAAGGTGTTCAAGACGGGCGACTGCATACGGGCGAGCGGGCTTTCCGCCGGGTATAACAAGGTTCCGGTGTTTCACGACTTTGATTTCGCCGTCCCCGCCGGAACAATAGTAACGCTGATCGGCGCAAACGGATCCGGCAAATCGACCGTCCTCAAAACCATGACACGGCTGATCGAACCCCTGGCCGGAGGCGTGTATCTGGAAGGAAAATCGATCCACGCCATGCCGACAAAACTGGCGGCGCAAAAACTGGCCCTGCTGCCCCAGAGCGCCCGGATACCCCGGGGGATCACCGTGCGGGACCTGGCGGAGTACGGGCGCTTCCCCTATCGTACAGCCCTGTCGGGCCTGTCCGCGGAGGACAACGAGACTATCGACTGGGCACTGCGATCAACGGACATGGCGGACCTTGCGGGACGGGAAATGGACCGGCTTTCCGGCGGGCAGCGGCAGCGGGGCTGGATCGCCATGGCCCTGGCCCAAAAAACCGGCATTCTTTTTCTGGACGAACCCACCACCTATTTGGACATCGCCCATCAGTTGGATATTTTGCGGCTTTTACGGCGGCTGAACAAAGAGCAGGGCGTAACGGTGATCATGGTCCTCCACGATCTTAACCAGGCGGCGATGTTCTCCGACTACATCGTGGCAATCAAGGGGGGAGTAAAAAAATACGCCGGTACGCCGGACGAGCTTGTTACCCCGGAAATGCTTCAGGATATTTTTAACGTAAAGGCTGCGGTTATACGCCATCCGGTACTCGGCGTCCCGGTATGCCTGCCTTATGGCGTGTGCGAATGAACAAAACGAAGGAGGAGTGTTTATGACGCGGAGGATAAGTTTCAATAAAAAAGTCTTGGGGGCGCCGGCGGGCCTTGCTCTTTTGCCGGTAGTTTTACTCGGATGCGCCGGGCCCGCGTACAAGGCGGGAACCTACACGGCGACCGGGAACGGCTACGGCGGCGCCGTAAAGGTCGAAACGGATTTTAACGCTAAGTCTATTCTCGCCGTCAGGGTCGTGGAAGAACACGAGACGAAGGAATTCGCGGCCCCGGCAATCAGGGCCCTGACGAAAAAAATTGTAGAGGCCCAGACCTACGATGTGGATACGGTGTCAGCCGCCACCCTTACCAGCGATGCGATTAAGGACGCGGTAAAGGACTGTATGGAGCAGGCCGCCCATTAGAATCCGCCCGCAAAGCTGGCCGCCTTGCGGGCGGAATTTAACCAAGATCCCGGATGTAGGACTCCAGTTTTTCTACGCGCCGCGCCGCCTCTTCCAGTTTAAGGTTCTCCTCCGCCACCAGTTCCGCCGGCGCGTTGTGGAGGAATTTCCCGTTCGCCAGCCGGGCCCTAAGGCCCGTAACAAACACGCGGTCCTTTTCAAGGTCCCGGCTGAATTTCCGCTTAAGGGCCTCCAGATCCGCCGCGCCGGCGATAAAGACAAATGCCTCGAAATCCGTCCCGCCGGCGGCGCGGCCCCCCGCCAGGGCGATGGACCCGGCGGGTCTGGCGGCCCGCGCCCCGGCGGCCCCGCCCTCAGCAGTTTCGGCGGGCGGCGCTTCAAGCGTCAGATCCTCAATGCCGGCAAGGCTCTTTATCAAATCCGCCTGGGCCTCCACGATCCGCCGGCACTCCCCGCCGGGGCGCACGAGGACCCTGAGCTTCCGTTCGGGGGGGATGGTACATTCGCT
>JAISMQ010000067.1 GCA_031276685.1 Treponema sp.
TCCTCGTTCAAAAAAAATATATCAATCACCGCTTATGATAATAGCAAAAGTAGACACATTAAAGGCAGGATTATGGGAAGATGGCTTCCTGGCTTACAATCATTCATATATCGCGATAAATCGAATCCCGGAAAAAGACACAAGAATTTTAAAACAATTCTTTTCGCGTTTTATAGATCAGAAGGAAATTTTACGTGCGTGTATTTATCTGTTTAGTTCTCACTCTCTAAGTTCACAGGCGACCGCTATATTAAAATCTGATATTTTGAAATTACCATGGCCGGAAAACGATAATCTTAATACGGTTCAATGGGAGAATGAAATTTTATTCGATGTCTCAGAATATATGGCTGAATATGTCCGCTTAGGGCAGGAATCTAAATTATTACAGAAAGATGCATCAGAAAAACACATAGATGAATATACGCAAACATTTTTACGCCTTATTCGAAAATACTTCAAAAAGGCAGAACGAAGCCATTGTTTTTATTCAAATGGGCTGATCTTAATGGCCTTTACATTTTCGGGAAATAAAGAATTGGCATGGCTTGACGAATCGGAATGGGAAAAAAACATTCATGATGTAATTGATAAAAAGCAAAGTAAACATTTACATACAAAGCGTATCGTGAGAATATTGACAGGTAATTCCCTTATTTTGATCAAGCCGGGTAAATTGCGATACTGGATACGTTCAACGGCAATTCGGGATGTTGATGATGCAGTTGATCAAATTTTACATAATGGAGAAACCTTTTGAATAATAGCTTGACTCCATTTGAATACTCAATATATAAGGAAGAAATAATAAAGACAGTCATTCTTTTTGTCTATAATCAATTGGCGGCATGGCGTGACAATCCATTTAGAACACAATTAGAGAGTGAACCAGATTTAGCAAACGATTTGGTAACATATCTTTCCCAAAAAGCACATAATGCAGAGGAAAATTTCTTGTTTAATCATGAAGAACCTCAGGCTGGTATGTGTAGAGTTGATTTTGCCGCGTTTCCGACCGGAGACGATGAAGATTATACAAAGAAGATAACAGTTTTTGAATGTAAAAGATTGCCCTTGCCAGAGAAGCATCGAGAAAATGAATATGTTGTAGGGCACTTGGGGGGAATTGAACGTTTTAAGCTTGAAAAACATGGCGCCAGGCATGACATCGTAGGAATGGTAGGATTCATTCAATCTGAAACAATAAGTTATCATTTGGTAAAATTAAATGGCTTTGTCTCTAATTTAAAAAAAGGAGAGAGTAAAAGTATTTTAAGCTGGAGAGAGGATACGATAATTAATACAATTGAACATTGTGGAGATGATTTATTTCATGGTATGTCCAGACACCAACGTTTGCGGCTTAACTCGGTTTTGATTCATCACTTATGGGTTGTTTTATAAAAATGGAATTCGGAGCCCCCCATGTCCTTAACCCATAGTCAACTATCCTTCATCAGCGAAATCAAGGAAAAAATCCGCCTGGCCCAGTATGAGGCGCTCAAAGCCGTCAACACACAACTCATTCAGCTTTACTGGGAGATAGGCCGGGGTATCTCTGAAAAGCAGGGGGAAAGCTAGCAGCCTGTTGCACTTGTAGATTTTTTGCGTTTGATGCCGCAAAAAATCCCCGATTATTGGGCTGCTTACGCAGTTTGTAGGGTAAAAAATCGACTGAAAGTCGATTTTTGGGGTTTTACGCGCGGTGCGCAACAAACTGCTGGGGAAAATCCATCGTTCCGGTGCTTTCCGGGGAATTACAGAAAACAAGACCTATGAAAAATACCTTTTGGGCCAGACCAATTTTGACGAAACGCTGCCGGATACCATCAGAAAACAGGCAGTCCTGGCGGTAAAGGATGAATATACTTTCGATTTTATAGACCTGACAGTAAAACTATCAGCGAAAAAATTGACCGGCTTTTTGAAGAAGCCTGACAATTTGCAGTTCGGAACGGTGAAGCCCGCAGCCCCCCGCAGGGGCTGCGGCGGTGTGCGAATTAGGCGATGTAGGAGTAGAGTACCCGCTGGCGGGTGGGGTGCTGGAGCCGTTTGATGGCCTTTTTCTCAATCTGCCGGATCCGTTCTTTGGTCAGGTTGAAGCGGCTGCCGATTTCCTTTAACGAAAGGGGGCGGCAGTTGCCCAGGCCGTAGCGGAAACGGATAATGTCCGCCTCTTTGCGGTCCAGGGTGTCCAGCACGTTTTCGATGTCCTCTTTTAAGGCCCGGTTCATTGCGTAATCTTCCGGGGCTTCGTGCTGCTCGTCTTCGATAAAGTCTTCCAGGGCGGTGGAGTCCCGGTTCCCGCCGTTAAGCGGGTTGTCCAGGGAAACGTGTTCCCGGCTGATGTTCAGCAGTTCCGCTACGTGGTCTTCGTCCATGCCGAGGAGCCGGGCCACTTCCCGGATCTCCGTTTCCGAGGACTGGCTGTCCTGCGCTAATTTGCGGGCCTTCTGGATCTGGACCAGCTCGTTGGCCCGGTTCAGGGGCAGCCGGATCATGCGGGACTTTTCGCAGATGGCTTTTAGTATGGCCTGCCTGATCCACCAGACGGCGTAAGATATAAAGTGGTATCCCTTGTCCACATCGTACCTGTCTACGGCGTTCATAAGGCCGATATTGCCTTCGCTGATCAGGTCCATAATTGCCAGGCCCTGGCCCTGGTACCGTTTCGCCACGTTCACTACGAAACGCAGGTTTCCGTTGACCAGCTTGTCGCGGGCCGCTTTGTTGCCCTTTGCCGCTTCGCGGGCGGCTTCGTCTTCTTCTTCACGGGAGAGCAGGGGAATTCGGTTGATTTCCCTTAAGTACGTGGACAGAATGTTTTCGCTGGCATCGAAATTCTCCCGTTTGGTCTTCGTTCGTTTCATCGTCATCGCGGTCATTAACGCCTCCTCATGGTTTTGCCTATAGTGTTGCAAAAACCGTGCCAAGAAGGGGCGATATTTCGAAAAATTAGAAAAAAACTTGATTTTGAGGCGAAAAATAACGATTTTTTATGCTGTGGCGCGTAATAGCCCGCTGCGGGGCCTGTTCCGCGCCGTCTGAGGGCTCAGGCGGCGTCCAATCGGACGACCGGGCGCCTTCAAACGAAACGTCTGAAAGCGCCGGGACGCGGTGCAACGCGGACACGTCCTATTATGACCCTTTTTCCCATGCAGGCCCGAAAAGCGTGTCAGAATGACACAAAAAAACCCGGACACCGGGGTCCGGGCCTTCCAGATTCGGCGGACGGGGTCCCCTATTCAACGATCGCAAGGATGTCCTGCATCTTCAGGATCAGGTATTCAACTCCGTCGATCTTGATCTGGGTGCCGGCGTACTTGTCGTACAGGATCTTCTGGCCGGGGCTTACTTTAATGACTTCTTTATCGTCCCCCACCTCTACCACCACGCCGCTTTGGGTTTTCTCCTGGGCGGTATCGGGAATAATGATTCCCCCAGCGGATTTTGTCTCGCTTTTTTCCAGCTTGACAATGACCCGGTCTGCCAAGGGCTTTACCTTCATATAATCCTCCGTTCTTTGTTGAGATCTAAGATTTTACGTATTGAATATACAAAAACTGGATACCGAGGTCAAGAAAATTCTTGTGTGGCGGGGCTTTTCCCGCTGCGGGGGCTACTGGCCTTCCAGCCGCCGGAGTTCCAGGCGGGCGGCAAGGTTGTCGGGGTTAAGGTCCAGGCTGTAGCGGAGGGCCCGGCGGCTGTCCTCCGTCCGGCCCAGGGTCCGCAGGCAGCCGGCGATACGCAGTTGGAGGCGGCTCGCGGCCCGCTTGTCCTGTACCCCGGCGGCGGCGGTTTCGTAGTATTCCAGGGCGGGAAAGGGGGCGCGGCGGCTTTCCAGGACAAGGCCCAGGTTGGCCGCCGCCTGCCAGATTGCGCGGTTTGCCGGGTCCAGGGTTATGGCGCGCAGCCGTTCCTCCGCCTGGTCAAGGCTTCCGGTTTCCATGTCGCGGAGCCCCGCGCTTAGATCCAGCCAGGGGCCCCGGATGTCCCGGTAGCCTGCGGTTTTTACCAGCATGGCAAGTTCTTCGTAATAGCGCTGGCGGCTAAAGTACCAGGCCGCCCACTGGTAAATCCGGCTGTCCTGGGGATAGCGGCCCAGGAGCAGCCAGGTTTCCGCCACCGTCCGGTCCGGGGGCCACAGTTCCCCCCGGCGGCGCAGGATCTCCAGATCCCCTATGGCCTCGACTTCCGGCCCGCCCCCCGGTTCCCTGGTTTCCAGAAGGGCCAGGGCCTCGTAGGGGGCCAGGGTCCGGGTGTAGGCCGCCAGGCCGTAGAGGTAGGCGGGCTCCCGCGCCGGCGCGGGGCTTTCGCGCCCGGTTGCGGCTAACAGGCCGAGCCATTTTTCCCGGTCTTCCGCGTCCGGGGCGCTGGCGGCCCGGTTGTAGAGGCTGCGGAGCCGCGTTCCCGGTTCCACCGGGGACGCGCCGTTGCCCAGGCTTAGCCAGAGGGTTCTGGCATTCCCGGTTTTTCCCCCCAGCCACAGGGCGTCCGCCGAACGGAGCAGGGACCTTTCGTCCGCCGCCCGGTGGAAAATTTCCGCCGCCTGCAGGGGGTCCCCGAAGTCGTAGTGGTACTCCCCCAGAAAATTCCGCAGTTCCGGGATTTCCGGCCGGGAGATCCCCAGGATTTGGGCCTCGGCGCCCCGGTAATCCCCTTTGACGAGCCGCAGTATCGCGAGGTTGGCGATAAGGCGATCCCCCTGCTCCCTGGGCATGCCGGGGCGGATAAGGGGCAGGGCGGCGCCAAGAAGAGCCTCCTGGGCCAGGGCGGGGCTGTTAAAATCCCCGCTAAGGATGGAGACGCCCAAAGCAAGGGGACAGAGGCTGGTTTCGTTGATAAGGGCTGCGTAACCCCGGAGGATCCCGGCGTTTTCCGCCGTTACGGCGGTTCCTTGCAGCAGGGCGGCGGCGGCGACTGCGGCCAGGGGCTCCGACCAGGGGAAGGTTTCGGCGGCCCGGCGGCTGCTGGCCTGGTAGAGGAGGAGCATGCGGGGGGAAGCCCCGGCAAGGGCCCGGCGGCGCTTGAGCAGGGACAGCCAGGATTCTACCCCCTGGGTGTTCCGCTCCATTTTGTCCAAAAGGGCGCTCAGGGTGTCGAGTTGTCCCGAATCAGGTTTCGGGCCCGAATCAAGTTTCGGGGCCGAATCAAGATCCGGGCCCGGGGGGGAATTGGCGATTAGGTCGTAATCCCGCAGCAGGCGGTGGAATACGTCCCGGGGGGCGTTCCCCTGGTAGTCCGGGTGCAGGCTCAGGAAGGCCAGGGCGGCGCAGATAAGTACGGAAAACAGGGCGCCGGCGGCAAGGGCCAGTTTGATGGGGAACCGTGAA
>JAISMQ010000178.1 GCA_031276685.1 Treponema sp.
CGTTCCGTTTTGGCAATCTGGGCTACCTGCGGCACTACATGGTCTACGACCCGGAAAAAGATGCGTACTCCGCGCTGACCACCGAGCTTTCCGTCTGGGGTTTTTCCGCGGGCTTTACGGCGGTCCACAGCGTCCCCTACGAATTTGTCTACGACCCCGCCAAAACGGCGGGGAACGGCTGGGCCCAGCGGGGGGAGGCCCGGCTCCACCCCCAGGCTCTGCGCCTGGGCTTTGCCAAATCCGTGCCCGCCCTGTCGTCCCGCGACAAACGGCTGTCCCTGTCCTTCAACGTCAGTTCCTCGCTGCTTGTCGATCTGCAGCGTTACACCTACTCCCGCTTCGACATGAACATGGGCTTTACGTTCGGCTTTAAGGAGGTTCTGGATCTTACGTTTTCGGTCGCTTCGGACAACTCCGTGGTGTACCGCTACTTGCGGAACATACCGGGCCTGGAGCTTCCCATCGCCACCACGGGGGAAAGCAACGTTTTTAAGGATCTGCTCAACTCGTTCCGCTTCGACAGCCGCCAGCTTCGCACCGAATCCGGCTTCAAGCTTAAATCCCTCAACCTTAGAGCCACCCACTACATGGGGGACTGGAACGCGACGCTGGGGGTAACGCTGAGCCCCTATCTGGACACTTCCGCCGGGGCGCTGCCCATGTACCAGTTCAACACGCAGATCTCGTTCGTGGTCCAGTGGCTCCCCATCAGCGAGATCAAGTCCGAATTCGCCGTGGACAAGGACCAGTGGGTCTTCAAATAAGCCGTTGACAGGCTTATTCCGGGGGCTATAGACTCATGGCAGAGGTTCGTTTGGAGGACAGTTTAACAATCGTGCTGGACAGCAAGGATCTGCTGTCCGGGGTCTGCGGCGCGAACGACGGGAACCTCCGGGTAATCGAAGGATCCCTGGGGGGGCGTATCGCGGCGCGGGGGAACGAGATCCGGCTGGAAGGGGCGGACGAGGCCTCGGTGCGGCGTTTCAAGGCCGCGATGGACCGTCTGATCTCCGCGGTGCGGGAGGGGGGCAGCCCCTCGCCCGAGTACGTCCGGGCGCTGGTGGGCGCCCCCGGGGATCCGCCGGAAACGGGCACTTCGATGTTCCGCGACGCCCCCGCCGACGACCGGGTGATACGGATCCCCCACGGTTTTAACCGGATATTCCCCCGCAGCGCCAACCAGGGGGCCTACATCGGGGGGATGCGCTCCTGCGACATAAGTTTCGGCATCGGCCCCGCCGGGACCGGGAAAACCTTCCTGGCGATAGCGGAGGCCCTGCGGCTCGTCCTGTCCAAGGCCATGCGGAAAATGGTGCTTACCCGCCCCGTGGTGGAGGCGGGGGAAAACCTGGGCTTCCTGCCGGGGGACCTGGCCCAAAAAATAAACCCCTACCTGCGGCCCCTGTACGACGCGATGGAAGCCCTGGTGCCCTACGAGGTTATCCGCCGCCTGGAAGAGACCCGGGCCATCGAGATAGCGCCGCTGGCCTACATGCGGGGCCGCAGCTTGAACGACTGCGTGGTGGTCCTGGACGAAGCCCAGAATACCACCAGGGAGCAGATGAAGATGTTCCTTACCCGGATCGGCCAGGGCGCCCGCGCGGTAATTACCGGGGACCTTACCCAGATCGACCTTCCCCGGCGCGGGGATTCGGGGCTGCCCCACGCGGTTTCCGTCCTTTCCGGCATAGAGGGCATCAATTTCAGCTTTCTCCATACCCAGGATGTGGTGCGTAACCCGCTGATCAAAAAGATCATCGCCGCCTACGAAAACGCCGCGCCGGATTCCGAGCCCGGAGGGGCGCGACACCGTGAAAAAAGCTCCTGAAAAAAAGGACGGTTCCTGGTTTTCCCGTTTTGTCCGGAAGACCTTTAACATCTCCGCCCTAAAACCGGTCCCCACGCTGGTAAGCGCCCTTGTTTTTCTCCTTACGCTGCTGATCATGGCGGGCAGCATGAACCGCGAGCAGGCGAAATCCGGGCTTATCCGCGATATCGAGGTAGGCCGGGTGGCGGACCGGGACATCCAGGCCGAGGACGAGGCTTCCTACGTGGACGAGGAAGCCACCCGCCGCCGCATGGAGGCCCAGGAACGGCTGGTAAGCGCGGTGTTCCGTATGGCCCCCCAGGTGGAAGGCGAGATTCTCGCGTCCTGGGACCGCTTTACGGCTTTTGCCGGGGAACTGTTCCTGGCGGAAAGCTCCCGGGAGATCTTCGCGCTCAAGGTCACGGCGGAATACCCCGCGATGTTTGCCGACCAGGTGCTGGACGCCTACTTCGCCGATCCGGCGCGGGACCGCTACGGCGAAAACGGCCGGACGATCCTGCGCCAGATCATGGGGGCCGGCGTGTTCGCCCTGCCCGCCTACGGCCTTGAAGCCTACAACCCGGACACGCTGGAACTGGTCTACGATTCCGGAAACCGCAGCGAATGGGACCGGCTCCCCTACAGCGGCATTACCACGGTGGATTCGGCGGCCCAGGCTATCCGGGGGAGCGTCGAATCGTCCCTGAGCCAGTCCGCCTTTTCCCGCGTCGCCCCGGAGCTGCTTGTCCCGTTTATCCGGGAAAACGTCTTTTTTTCCGAGGAAGACACGCGGCAGCGCGTGGAGGAGGCCCGGCAGCGCGTGGAGCCCGTCATAAAGTACGTTGAAAAGGGCAAAAAAGTCATACGGAAGGGCTTTGTCATTACCGAAGAAAACATGCGGGAGCTGCGGGCCCTGAATCTGAGCCGCCACGCCGGGGATCCGCGCAACGTCCTGGGCATGGCGATTCTCTTCCTGCTCCTGTACGGGATCCTGGTCTTCCTGTGCGGCGGCAGGATCCTGCTTGAAAAGGACATGAGCGACGCGGAGATCTACCTGCTCTGCGCCCTCGCGGCCCTGTACCTTGTCGCGGCGGTGTTTTTGAAGAACCTGGCCCCCGGCGGGGAGATCCTGCCGGTTTCGGTGATCCTCCCCAGCGCCCTGTTCGTCATGCTCCCGGCCCTGCTTATCTCGTTCCGGATCGCGCTTATCTTCGCCGTGTTCCTCCCCCTGGCCGCCTATGTCGGCGGCCCTTTCGACAGCTACTCCCTGATCTTCGCGGTCATCTCCGGGGTGGTCGCGACCTATTCGCTGCGGGAGGCGGAAAAACGGATGGATCTGGTTAAGGCGGCGCTTCTGATCGCCGGCGCCAACACGCTGGTCATGCTCGCCGTCCTGCTAAGCCGCCACGCGGGGCTCGGCGCCTACCCGCCCGCGCTGTTCTGGGCGGCCTTTAACGGCCTGGCGTCGGGCATGCTGGTGGTGGGGGTCCTGCCGCCCCTGGAACACGCCCTGAACGCGGTAACCGCCTTCAGGCTTATCGAGCTGTCGGATCTCAACAGCCCCACGCTCAAGGCCCTGTTTACCGCCGCGCCGGGGACCTACAGCCATTCCATCATGGTGGCCAATCTGGCGGAGGCGGCCTGCCACGACATCGGGGCCAGCCCCCTCCTGGCCAGGGTGGGGGCCTACTACCACGACATCGGCAAGATGGACAACCCCAGCTACTTCGTGGAAAACCAGACCGATTACAACCGGCACGACGACATGGCCCCCCGGCTTTCGGCGACGGTGATCCGCAGCCACGTAAAACTGGGGGTGGAGCGGGCCCAGACCCTGGGGCTTCCCCAGGCGGTTATCAACGTGATCGCCGAACACCACGGGAATTCGCTTATCACCTGGTTTTACAACAAGGCCCAGCAGCAGGAAAGCGCCGAGGGGAAGGGGGACGTGGATATCGCGGACTTCTGCTACCCGGGGACCCCCCCCCGGTCCCGCGAATCCGCGGTGGTAATGCTGGCCGACGTGGCGGAAGCCGCCGTGCGGACCCTGCAAAAACCCACCGCCCCAAAAATAGAAAAATTCATCCAGGAGCTTATCGCCGCCAAGGTCGAGCACGGCCAGTTGGCGGAATCGGAGCTGACCTTCCGCGATCTGGAAACCATAAAGAAGGCCTTCGTCCGGGTTCTGGCGGGCTACTACCACTCCCGGATCGAGTACCCCAAAACCGCCCCGGCCGAACCGGGCCCTGCGGAACGGCCTTCCCCCGCGGGGGGGGCCGCAGAGCGGCCTCCTGCGGAGCGCGCCCCCTCCGGGGGTGCCCCCTCCGGGGGCCCGGATCCGGCGCCTTCCGGGGGGGCGGGGTGAACCGGGTAGAGGTAAACGCCGAGGAAGTGCCCTTACCTCCCTGGTCCGGGGCCTCGGCCCGCTTCGCCCGCCGGGTCCTGGAAAACCTGGGCCGGGACGGCTGGGAGCTTTCGGTCCTCTACTGCGGCGACAGCTTTATCAGGGGCCTGAACGCCCGCTACCGGGACCGGGACGAGGCGACGGACGTCCTTTCCTTCCCGCAGGGGGGCGGCGGGAAGCGGCGTTTTGTCGCGGGGGACATCGTCATCTCCCTTGACACGCTGGCGGAAAACGCCGCGTATTTCGGGATCGCCGCCGACGAGGAGTTACGCCGCCTTCTGGTCCATGGTATTCTGCACCTGGGCGGCATGGATCACTCAAGCAACGAAAAATCGGAACCTATGCTGCTGTTGCAGGAAAAAATATTGGCCGAGCTTGCGGAGGAGCGAATCATACCATGAGTACCGGCGGTTCCGGCCAGGGAAGCCGGAGTTTTTTTGAGGGCGGCTTGACGAAGATCTTCAAAAGGCCCGGCGGGGAGCCGGCTGCGGCGAACGCGGGGGAGGAAAAAGAATCCCCCCCCCTCAGCCGGAAGATCCTCGCGGCCCTCGATTCGGACCAGCGGGAAATGGTCCGGGGTATCGCGGACCTTTCGGACACTACCGTCAAAGAGGTTATGGTCCCCCGGACCGGCACGGTGTTCCTTTCTGCGGGGGCTTCCCGGGAAGAGCTTCTCAGCCTGATCGCGGAAAGCGAACATTCCCGCTTCCCCGTCTACCGGGACACCATCGACAACGTGATCGGGATACTCCACGTAAAGGACGTGCTGCGCTCCCTGGTAAAAGACCGGGAGCTCAACGTGGCCGCGCTGCTGCGCAAACCCTTTTTCGTGCCGGTAAGCAAGCGGATCGACAGCCTCCTGCGGGAGCTGCGCCGCCGCCGGGTCCACATCGCCGTAGTCGTGGACGAATACGGCGGGGTGTCGGGCATCGTCTGCATGGAGGACATTATCGAGGAGATCGTGGGGGACATTCAGGACGAATTCGACCACGAGACCGAGGATATCCTTAAACTGGGGGAGGGCGCCTGGCTCTGCGACGCCCGGCTGAACCTGGAGGACCTGTCCCGGGAGATCGGCGTCGAACTGCCCGCCGAATCCTTCGACACGCTGGGGGGCTTCGTGTTCGACCTGTTCGGCAAGATCCCGGTCCGCTACGAAAAGGCGGTGTACCAGGGCCACGATTTTATCGTCCAGAGCATGGACGGCCATAAGATCAACACGGTCAAAGTGGTCCTCCGCAGCGAGGAAGACCAGTAATGCCGCGGCGCGCCCTGCTGCTGATCCTCGCCCTTGCCGGCCTCCGCCGCCCGGAGGCCCCGGCCCAGAACCGTGCGGACACGGAATTCTGGTATGAGCAGGGCCGTTCCCTCATGCTGGAAGAGGACTGGTACGGCGCTTCGGAAGCCTTTATGGAGTGCGTCGGGCTTAACCCCGCGCACGCCGGGGCCAGCGCCGCGCTGGCGGAGTGCTACTACGAGCTGGGGGAATTCGACCAGGCCCTGTCCTGGGTCCGGAGCGCCAGAACCCTGGCCCGGGGCGATATGGCGGTGGCCAATCTGGAAGCCTCCACGCTGGCGGCCCTGGGCAGGCTGGACGCGGCCCAGGCCGTGGTCGGGGAGGTCCTTGCGCGGGAACCCTATAACCGCGAAGCCCTGTTCGTCGCGGGCGAACTCGATCTGGCCCGGGGCCGCAGCGCCAGCGCGGCGGAGCGTTTCCGGGAGGCCGCGCGCCGCTACCCCGACGACCGGCGGCTCCTCGTGTCGCTGGCCCTGGTCCTGGGCTCCCTGGGGGAAGACGAAACCGCCCGCTCCTACATTGCCCAGGCCCTGTCCCGCTACCCGGACGATTCCCGGGTGCATTACTACGCCGCCTATCTGGACGCCCAGGGGGGGCGGCTTGCCCAGGCTATCCGGTCCGCCGAACAGGCCCTGTATTACACACCCGGCTACGCGCCGGCCCTGTCCCTGCTGGGCAGCCTCCGCTACC
>JAISMQ010000273.1 GCA_031276685.1 Treponema sp.
CGGCCAGCGGCTGGCGGAAATAGACATCCTCCTTGAAAACGGCGAATACGTTATGGCGGTGGAGGTGAAAACCCGGCTTTCGGCCAAAGACGTGAAGGACCATGCAAAACGGATGGAGACGCTGCGCAGGGTGGCGGACGAACACGGCGACAGGCGGGGCTACCTGGGGGCGGTCGCGGGCATGGTTGTTACCCAGCAGGTTCTGGACTACGCCGTAAAGAACGGGTTCTACGTGATAATCCCCTCGGGCGAAACCGTGGACATCGCGGTACCCGGAGATTTCAAGCCGAGGCTCTGGTAAGCCGATTGGAAGGGCGGGGTATCCGGCAGGCTGTCAAAGTTCCCCCCGGTTCATTTTTCTGCGGATCGTTTTCCAGGAGGGCAGGTAACGGTCCATAAGCCGGTAGAAATTCTGGTTGTGGGAAGGCTCCAGCAGGTGGATCAGTTCGTGGAGGACCACGTATTCCAGACATTCGGGGGCCTTTTTCGCCAGTTCCGTGTTCAGGCGGATGGTTTTTTTGACGTAGTTGCAGCTTCCCCAGTGGGTTTTCATCTTCCGGTAGTAGATCCGCTGTACCGTAACGCCCACGCGGGACTCCCAGAACCGCGTAACGCGGTCGGCCGCCTCTTTGCAGATGCCGCGGTACCACTTGTCCAGGATTTTTTCCCGCCGCCCGTCATCGTCGCCGGGGCGGACGAACATAAGCACCCGCCCATCGGCAACCACGATCCGGGGCCGCCCCTGCCGTTCCGTAAGTTCCAGCCGGCGGCCCCACACATAGCAGGTCCCGCTGTCGGGGGGCCGGGACGGATTCCCCCGGAACCGGGCGCGGTGCTTCTCTATCCACGCCGCCTTTGATACCACAAAATTCTGAATAAGCTGCCGGGGCGTATGCGGCGGCGCCGAAACGCGAATCCGCCCCCCGCCGGGCAGCGCCGCCGGGTCACCGGGCGCGGGCGGGTACAGGGTCAGGCGCAGGGTTTTTACCCGCTTGTACTCCACTTCCACCCTGAAATCCCCAACCAGGAGCAGTTCCGTCATGGGAACATGGAATCTTGGCGGGGGCGCTTTGTCAAGTTCGCCGGACCCTCCGCAGCGCCGGCACTGAGCGGGGCCGATTGAAAACATCCCCAAAATACCGCACATTAAAACAGGATGGAGGCCGGATTGAATAGGATTATCTCAAAAAAGCAGCTTTCGGCGGAAGTGTTCGAGATGACTGTGGAGGCGCCCCTCATTGCCCGGGCGCGGAAGGCGGGGCAGTTTTTGATTGTCCAGATCGACGGCGAATGGGGGGAGCGGATCCCCCTGACCATAGCGGACGCGGACAGCGGCGCGGGGACCCTGACCCTGGTGTTTCAGACGGTGGGGTCCAGTACCCACCGTCTGGCCCGCAAGGAGCCGGGCGAATTTGTGGAAAATATCCTGGGCCCCCTGGGAAACCCCACCCATATCGAAAAATTCGGGACCGTGGTCTGCGTGGGGGGCGGCATCGGAACGGCCCCCCTGTTCCCCATCGTCCAGGCCATGAAAAACGCGGGAAACCGGGTGCTGGTGATCAGCGGGGCCCGGAACGCGGAACTGCTGATATTTGAGGACCGGATGCGGCTCTACGCGGACGAACTGGTCATTGTCACCGACGACGGCTCCCGCGGCAGGAAAGCCCTGGTTACCGAACCCCTGCGGGAGTTCTGCCAGGCAAGCCCCGGGCCGGATATGTCGGTGGCCATCGGCACGCCTGTTATGATGAAGTTCTGCGCGCAGGTCACGAAAGAACTGGGGGTGCCCATCATGGTATCCCTGAACACCATCATGATCGACGGGACCGGGATGTGCGGCGGCTGCCGGGTAAGCGTAGGGGGCCAGACTAAGTTTGTGTGCGTGGACGGGCCGGAATTTGACGGCCACCAGGTGGATTTTGACGCCATGATGGTCCGGATGCGGGCTTTTAAGGAGCAGGAGGACCGGGATCACCACCGCTGCCACCTGGAACTGGGCCTGGCGGAACCGCAGGCGGTAGTCCCGCAAGCAGTACGCGCGTCTTAAAGGCGAAGCGCTGTACGTACAAGGAAATACCGTGAATACTGCAAAAACTCAGAGCGCCCTTGACGCGGAGGCGGGGAAGATCCTGGCCTCCCTCGCGGAAAAGACAGCGCGGGGCCTTGGGCCCCGGGAACGGATGGCTATCCCCGCCCAGGAAATGCCCGCCCAGGAAAGCCGGGCCCGGCGGGGCAACATGGACGAGGTGGCCCTGGGCTACAGCGAAAACCAGGCCCGCGTGGAGGCGGAACGCTGCCTTGGCTGCAAAAACGAACCCTGCGTCAAAGGCTGCCCGGTGGGGGTCCCCATCCCCCGCTTCATCGAGGAGATCCGGCGGGGGAATTTTAAGGCGGCGGCGGATACCATAAAAGAGGCCAACCTGCTACCCGCAGTCTGCGGCAGGGTCTGCCCCCAGGAACGGCAGTGCCAGGCCGAGTGTACGCTGGGGAAAAGCCTGAAAAGCGTTGATAAGGCCGTGGCTATCGGCAGGCTCGAACGCTTCGCGGCGGATTGGGAGCGGGAACAGGGCAGGCCGAGCCCGCCCGCGCTAAAGCCCCCCACGGGGAAAAAGGCCGCCGTCATCGGCTCCGGCCCCGCAGGGCTTACCGTTGCGGCGGATCTTGCCAGGGAGGGCCACGAAGTTACGGTTTTCGAGGCCCTCCACCGGATCGGGGGGGTCATGGTCTACGGCATCCCCGAATTCCGGCTCCCCAAGCGGATCGTCCAGGCCGAGGTGGACGGGCTTGCCGCCATAGGGGTCCGTTTCCAGACAAATTACCTGGCCGGACGAACCCGGAGCATCGGGGAACTCCTGGGGGAAGACGGCTATGACGCGGTGTTTATCGGCGCGGGCGCGGGGCTGCCCAAATTCCTGGGCGTCCCCGGGGAGCATTACGCGGGGGTCCTGAGCGCCAACGAGTACCTCACCCGGGCCAATCTGATGAAGGCCTACCGGGACGGCCTTGCCGCCACCCCCAGCTTCCGGTCCAGAACGGCGGCGGTAATCGGCGGGGGCAACGTAGCCATGGACGCCGCCCGCATGGCCCTGCGGCTGGGGGCGGAACAGGTCCACGTAATCTACCGCCGCACCAGGGAGGAAATGCCGGCCCGGGCGGAGGAGGTGGAACACGCCCAGGAGGAAGGGATCGTGTTCGATTTTCTCCGGAACCCCGTCCGTATCCTCGGCAACGACCGGGGCTTTGTTACCGGCATGGAACTCCAGCAGTTCCGGCTTGGCGAACCGGACCAGTCCGGCCGCCGCAGCCCCGTAGCCATCCCCGGTTCGGAGTACAACTTTAACTGCGATATGGTGATCGTGGCCCTGGGGAACGAACCCAACCCCCTGCTCGTCAGGACCAGCCCCGGCCTGGCCGCCGACAAACGGGGCCGGATCGTCGTGGACGAAAACCAGAAAAGCTCCCTGGACCGGGTCTACGCCGGGGGGGACATCGTCCTGGGCGCCGCCACCGTGATCCTGGCCATGGGGGAAGGCCGACGGGCCGCCGCAGCCATAAACCGGCTTCTTGCATAAGCGAAACGAGCGGGACATTATGGTGATATGAAATCCGCCGTTCCGCCGCAGCGCCTGCGGGCCCGGTACAGCGCCTGCCCTGCGGCCCCGATCCTCTGCTTCCTCCTGGTCCTTCCCTGCGGGCTCCGCGCCCAAAGCGCCGGAACAAGCGGGACCCCGTTGACGGCGGTGCAGAACTACCGGATTGGCCGGGATCTGGAAGCCGGCGGCCGCAGCGCCGAGGCGGAACAGTACTACAATGAAGCGGTCCGCATCTGCCTGGACGAAGTCGCCCGCAGCGAAGCCGGCCGGGACACCTATACCGCCATTACCTGGGCCCTTCAGCGCCAAAAAAAGTACGCGGAGGTTATCAGTTGGGCCGAACAGGGGCTGGGGCTCTTCGCCGATGAGTACCGCATCCTGGAAACCATGGGCGAAGCCTACTTCTACCTGAACGATTACGACCGTTCCCTTAACTGCATGCAGCGTTACACCAACGCCGTCCCCCGGGGGGAGCGCACGTCGGTGGCCTACTTCTTCATCGCCGAGATTTTCCGCCTGCGCCGCCAGTACTACCACGCCGACATCGCCTACACCACCGCCCTGCGGCTGGATCCGGGGGTCCCCCTGTGGTGGTACCGCCTGGCCACCGTGCAGGAGGCCCTGGGGGACTACGCTGTCGCCGCCGAGTCCTTCGGGCGGGCCCTGCGGCTCAACCCCGACTACGCCGAAGCCAGCGCGGGCCTGGCCCGTGTCCGGGAACGGCTGAACCAGGGGCCCGCTGTCCGCTAAAAGCGCGGTCGCTAAAGACAACGGCAGCAAGCAGCTTACAACCCGTAAGCTGCTTGCTG
>JAISMQ010000186.1 GCA_031276685.1 Treponema sp.
GCGTAGTACCCAACGGATCCGGTGGAGAATTCCTTGGCCTGGGCGTAGGACGTAGCCCAGATCTTGCCCTCGCTGTCCTTGATCGTTATTTCCAAAAACTTGGGGGCCTTGGGGTCCCGTCTTGCTGGTTCCGGCATAATTCGCTCCTTATGTGAATTAAAATCAGGCTTACTGTTCCGAAAACCGAAGTTTTGGGACAGCCTTAACTAAAAATCTTCCAGATTCTCGTCCTTGTCCATGAATTCCGGCAGCGTGTAAACCAGGGTACCGGACTTGCGGACCCGCAGTTCGGCGAATCCCCGCTTTACCAGGGTTTCCAGGGCCTTTTTCGCGTCTTCCAGGCTCACATCCGCCCCCAGGGCCACCTCGCTCACGGTAAGAATGCCCTTGTTCTCCTTGGCCAGCCTTAGGATGCAGCGTTCCAGGCTTTCCTTTTCCCGGACAACGCGGGTTTCCGTATCGTTCGCGTAGCGCCAGCCTTCGCCCGCCGGTTCCTGCCCCCGGACACCGGGACGGCTGAACCAGGGGGCCGCGCCGCCCTCCAGCGCCCGGCGTATATTGGCCTCCCGCACCTGGCCGGGAAGCGTAAAAAAGTCGTAGATAGCCCCTATCGTACCCAGGCCGCCGCTGAACATCCACAGGAGTCCGGTAGGGATCTTACCCAGGTAGAAACGGTGAAAGCCCAGAACCCCACAGCCCGAAAGGAACCAGAGGAGGTAGGCGGTACCAAGACTATACATACATGTTATGATACTTCATATTTACCGTCCGTCCAAGCCCGCGATCTGCGCTTGAAACCAGGGATTAGCCGTGTCCGCGTTTTGGCAAAGCTTCGCAGTCAGCAGAGCGGCTCGGTGATCACCATGCCCTGTTCCAGCCTGATGCGGACCCGGTGCAGGGGTTCGGAAACCGGAAAACCGATCTGGCATATCTCGATGAAGGAACCGGGCTGTATTTCGCCGCTTACCTCCACAACGGCGTTTTCGTTGAGTACGGTCTTCGCCAGCAGTTCGCCCAGCTTTTCCGTTACCCGCTGCTGCTCGCTCACCCTCCGCCCAAGCTCCTCCATCATTTTGCCGCGATTTTCCGCGTCTTCTTCGGCATCGATAAACTCCCGGAGCTGTCTGATCCTGACACCCAGGCTTTTAACAAGACTGTTGTTTTTCTCTTTCGCCTGCTCAACCGTAAAGTCCACCCCGCAGCGGATCGTGGAGGCTCTTCCCTCCTTCTTGCCTATGCGCCCGGCCCGGACGCCGTTAAGGGCGCAGATCTCCGCCCCCAGGATAAGCCCCCGGTCCCCCAGGTCGATATTTTCCAGAGTCCAGACACGGGAGTTGATAATCGCCGTATCGACAACGCAGGTCTTGCGGACCGCCGCGTTGCAGTTTTCGATAAACTTGGTTTTAAGGGTGCCGCCAATTTTCAGAAGCCCCCGCCCCCTGCCGATAATGCCCCCGCTTACCTTCATGTCGCCCTTGGCAACCGCATCGGTAACGTCGAAGGTCTGTTTGATCGTCACCGAACCCAGGGAGTATATCTTGAAGCCGTCTGATACCGGCCCTGTGATGAACACGTCGCCGGGAAAGATGATGTTCCCCGTGGCGTAGCCCACGGGCCCCTTGATGGTGAGCGTATCTTTGACATCCAGAACGCCGCCCTTTTCCAGCATCTGGCCGTTTATCTCCGCCAGGATCAGCCCCCCCTCCGTCCGGGTGTTCTCCCCCCCCCGGACCCCCGCCGGCTGGATAGTCTGGAAGGGCAGAGCCTCGCCGTGGACGTTCATTCCGGGTTTCCCTTCTTTGCGGGGCCGCAGCCTCGCCAGGACCTGGTCTTTTTTGACAATGACGAAGGGCGTATAGGTACGGTAATCCACGCGGCCGTTTCCCTCGGGAATTTTCGGATGGCTGTAGACCTTTGGGTTGATCGAGAAAAAGGCGCCTATTTCGTTGGTGGGATCTTCCCCCTTGGCGATAAGCACGTCGCAGACAGGCCGGCGGTTGTTGTTGCAGTCCCGCAGGGCCTCCCGGATCGCGTCCCAGCGCAGCCCGTGGATAATGTTCAGCTTGTCAAGGACCATGTTGACAAACCGGACAGTGACAGGGGAGCCGTTATGCGCCGGGGGGAGAAAATCCGCCCAGGCTTCCATGTCCTTTTCGGTAAAACCAACGGACACGTTCCCGTCATTAGGCCCGCTGATAATTACAGTTTGGCGGCTTTGCGACACCGGCGCCATTAGCGCGATTCCCTATTCATACCCTAAAGATACTATTCTGCCCCCGGTAGGGCAAATTCACTATCCCCGTAAAATCCCGCGATATACATGCCGGTATGTGCCCCAGAGCCGGCGCATATATAAAATCGCAGCCGTT
Organism: Treponema sp.; assembly: GCA_031276685.1. Classification (GTDB taxonomy): domain Bacteria; phylum Spirochaetota; class Spirochaetia; order Treponematales; family Breznakiellaceae; genus JAISFT01. Next base: position 2,370 of record JAISMQ010000186.1, read on the forward strand.
TTATACCCGGCGCAACGATGTTTCACCTTCCACCCGTGCCCTACCCTTATCCAAAAGTAGGACCGGCGCATACCGGACCCGCCCCGCCTTGCCCGCGTTGAAAATCCCGCCGGAACCCCCTATAGTTAAGCCGGACAAGCTGTGACGGGGGGTATCATGGGCGCCAACACCAAGTACAAAGACAGCGTTTTCTCCTTCCTCTTCAGCGACCCCGCCGTCCTCCGCGAGCTGTACGCC
>JAISMQ010000191.1 GCA_031276685.1 Treponema sp.
CGGCGAGCCACGCGGTACGCTACCAGTCCTACCTGGCCCGGCTGGAGCGCTTCGAAAAGAACACGTATTACGCGCGGGAGCATTACAACAACACCTACGCCTACCTGAACGAGGCCAATTCCGTCCTGCAGCGGATCCGCGATCTGGCGGTGCAGGGCGCCCACGGGACCTTCGCCCCGGACGATCTTAAGATCATGGCCGGGGAGATAAACGAGCTTGTCAAGGCCCTGGCGGACATTTCCAACGCCCAGGGGCCGGACGGCAAGCAGATCTTCGCCGGGGACCGCGCCTTTTCCGAACCCTTCCGCATGGTGGAGGGGACCGTCGCCGGGGGCGGGGAAAGCATGGTGGTCCGCGTGGAGTACCGGGGCGCCGGGGCTTCCCGCCGGACCGAGATAAGCGACGGGGCCTACGCGGAACTGGATATTTCCGGCGGCGAGGCGTTCTGGGCGGAAAAGATGCAGGTTATCTCCACGCTGGACGCCAGCGAATACCGCGTTACCGCCGACACCAGCATTTTTGTCGACGGGGAGGAGATCCCGCTGGCCCTGGGGGACACGGTACAGGCGATTATCGCCAAGATCAACGATTCCCCCGCCCCGGTAAAGGCCTACCTGGACCCGGAAAACCGCAGCCTTGCCCTGGAGGGGACCAGCGCCCACCTTATCCGCCTGGAAGACAGGCAGGGTTCCCAGGTCCTCCAGGACCTGGGCCTTATCCGGGGGAACCCAACCAACGGGGCGCCCAACTGGAGCGATTCCGCGCGGGTGGCCGGGGGCTCCATTTTTGACATGGTGATCCGGCTCCGGGACGCCCTGTACCGGGGGGACCAGGAATTCGCCGGCAGCCTGGGGATCGGGGGCATCGATCTTGCCCTGGGGAACCTGAACGCCCGAATCTCCGAACTGGGGAGCCGGGAGGAGCGGGCGGAAATGACCTGGCAGCGCCTGAACCAGGAGATCCCCGACCTAACTGCCCAGCTTGGCCGGGAGGCGGGCCTTGACTTTATCGACGCCGCCACGGAACTGGGGATGATGGACTTCGCCCACCGGGCTGCCCTGCAGACCAGCGCCAAGATCCTCCCCACCACGCTGCTGGATTTTTTACGGTAGGCGCCCTCAATGAAGCTGCGAGCTAGGAGAACGAGGTGAAAGTACAGACCAAGGCATTTGGCTTTATCGAAGCGGAGGAACGGCAGCGAATCGTATTCCCCCAGGGGCTTTTCGGCTTCGAGGATATCAAGGAATACGTGCTTTTGGACGCGGAGCGGCAGCCCTTCTACTGGCTCCAGTCGGTGGAGCATGAGCAGGTGGCCTTCGTCCTTATCAGCCCCTTTTTGGTCCGGCCCGATTACGAGCTGAACATCGGCAACGATGAGCTGGCGGACATCGGCATCGATTCGCCTGAAAAGGCCATTATCTTTACGATCGTCACGATCCCTGCGGACGGCGGCCCCATGACGACCAACCTCCAGGGGCCCCTGGCGATAAACCGGGACACCCGCGAGGGCAAACAGGCCATTCTGAACGATCCGCGCTGGAAGACAAAACACGACATTCTGGCGGAAATCGCCGCCCGGACGGCAAGGTAGCCCATGCTTATACTATCCAGAAAGATCAACGAAAAGATCATGATAGGGGACGATATTTCCGTCTCCGTCATCGAGGTACGGGGCGATCAGGTACGCCTGGGGGTGGAGGCCCCCCGCGCGGTCAAGGTGTTCCGGCAGGAAGTTTTCGACGCCATCAAGGCGGAAAACAGGGCCGCCGCCGAATCCCGCCCCGTGCTTCCGGATATCGAAATCCCCAAAGCGCCCCGCTAACACATTTTGCGCGCGCGACCCAAAAATCCGGCTCAAGCGGCCGCTCAGTCGTTGTCGCGGTTGGCTTCGTAGATCTTGTCGAATTCGTCGGCGATGATGTGGAAAACTTCGATAAGGAAGGGGTCGAAATGGGTCCCCCGTTCCGCCATCATCTTCGACACCGACGCTTCGTGGCTGAGCGAAGGCTTGTAGCTGCGCCGCATCCTTAGGGCGTCGTAAACGTCGGCGATGGAGACGATGCGGGCCGCCAGGGGGATCATCTCCCCCTCCAGTTGGAAGGGGTACCCGCCGCCGTCCCAGCGCTCGTGGTGGGCCAGGGCGATTTCCTTCGCCATGGGGTTGGGGTAGGTGGAGAGGATAAACGCGCCGTTCTTGGTATGCTCCCGCATGACCGTCCATTCCCAGTCCGAAAGCGGGCCCTCTTTGTTCAGAATATCGTCGGGGGTGCCGATCTTGCCCACGTCGTGCATGCTGGCGAGAAAGCCGATGTTTTCGATAAAATCCGCGTCAATGGCGGGGTACTGGGACCCCAGGCTGTAGAACAGCTCTTCCGCCAGGCGCTTGGAGTAGTAATTGACGCGGGCTATGTGCCGCCCCGTGTCGTTGTCCTTGAGTTTGGAAGCTTCCAGCAGGCTTAAAAAGACCGTCCTCAGAAGCCGGCGGTTTTCCTCGGTTACGTCGTCGAACATGACGACGAATTCACCGGGGTCCCTGACGACTTCCGCAGGGAATAGGTACACCCTGGTCTGCACGGTGGCCATGTCGTGGGACTTTATCTTGGTTTCGCCTTTCCAGGAGTACCCGTTCTTCCCCCCCACGATGGTTTCCCTGATCGTGCGGATATCCTCCACCTGGAAAAATTTGCCGAAAATGTCGAAAAAGTACTTCCGCGCCATACGGGGGAAGCCGAGAAAAAGATTATCGCAGGCGGGGTTGGCGGTGATGATCCTAAGCTGCCGGTCCACAAAGAGGATGGGGAATATGCTGCTCATAAAGGGGGTAAGGGCTACCGGGGTCGGGGACCGCTCGTCCGCCGCGTCCTTGCCCAGGCCGATTGCCCTGCCAAGAAGCCCGGCGCGGGGCGGGGCCTCCTCCTCCGCTTCCTCAAGCGGTTCCAGAGGCTCCAGCTCTTCGACAATCGTATCCAGTTCGCCGTCAGACATATTTTTCTGCTATATTCCAGGGCTTAGAGTTCCGCGTCGCTTTTTCGTATGTAGTTAGGGCCGGAAAGTACCTCACCCTTTCCATTATTCATAAAACCACTTTCTTTTGCAACCGCCGCCAGCTCCAGGGCGCGGCCTTTGCGGTACAGGGGGTCCAGGCGGATTTTGTCAAGAAGCCGCGCCGGGGCCCCCGCCTCGGTAAGCCGGCTGATGAACAGCGGGGCGTCGGGGCCTGTCAGAATGACGGGATCGTCGAATTCAAGCGCGTATTCGCCGATACTGCCGGGATCGGCGTCCATATCCTCCGAAATTCGCCGCCCCCGCCGGTACAGGGCGCTGAAAAAGCGCCCTTTTTTGGCGTCGATGACGGGGATCACCATCCCCGGCCAGGGGGACCAGGGGTAGGCCATGCAGTCCAGCGTGGGGCAGGCGGCCAGGGGGACGCCCAGGGCCAGGGCTATCCCCTTGGCGGCGGAAAAGCCGATCCGCAGGCCCGTAAAGGAGCCGGGGCCCTTCATGCAGGCTACAGCCTCCAGATCCCCGGTTTTGAATCCGGCCTCGCAGAGCAGGGAATCCGCCATTTCCATAAGGCGTTCCGAATGGCCCAGCCCCGCGTCCGCCTCGCGGTACCAGTACCGGTCCCCCGACACCAGGGCGGCGGAGAGGACCGGGGTGGCCGTGTCCAGGGCGAGGATCAGGGCCACGGATCGCCCCCGGCGGAAACGCGGATGATCCTGCCGTTTTCCCCGCATATCTCCAGTTCAACGGAGATCGTCCCGGCGGGCAGCGCGTCCCGGATGCGGTCGGCCCACTCGACAAGGCAGATCCCCCCGCCGTAGAGCAGATCCCGGCCCCCCAGGGCTTCAAAGTCGTCCCCGCCGGAAAGCCGGTAGGCGTCAATATGGTAAAGGGGGAGGGGGGCCCCCCCGGGCCGGGCCTCGTATTCCGCGACGATGGTGTAGGTAGGGCTGGTTAGTTCTTCCCGCACGCCCAGGCCCTGCGCGATCCCCTGGGCCAGGCAGGTTTTCCCCGCCCCCAGGCCGCCCTGCAGGGCCAGCACCTGGCCCGGCCCAAGGCGGCGGGCGATGCGCCGCCCCAGGGCCTGGGTTTCCCCGGGGGAGTCCGAATAGAACTCAGCCAGGGAGCCCCCCGGACGAGTCCAGATCGTCAATGGCCTTTTTTAACGCGCTGCTGACGGGCACCAGGGGGTAGTCGACCTGGTCGATAATGGTGATCAGGATCTCCTTTTGGCCCGTCGGCTTATGCTCGATGGAAAAATCGACGCGCACGTCCTGGGGTTTGTCGAAGATCTCTACAATGGCCACGCCGCTGTAGAGCCTCCGGTAATATATGGGCACGTCCTTGCGGACAATGTCCTTTATGCCAAGAATATTCATCGGTCCAACCGCCTGCTATTTAAAATTTGATCTCCCCGCTGCCTATCCGAATATTCTAGGTATCAATATACTCGAATACAAGGGCGTTGATAAGGTTAAGGGACTTCCGGGGCACCTTGAGGAATTTGACGTGCATCACCGTGCCGGTCCGGTTCCGGTTGATGCGCAGCACCTCCCCCAGGGTGACGACGTGCTGCCCCCCGGCGCTAAACGCGATCTTCAGCCGGACCCCGGCGGATATGACGCTGGAAGTCTGGATCGAGCAGCCCCCGATGGAAATGTCCAGAATCCTGCCCGCCGCCTTCCGCTTGTCCACCACCATCTTCTGCTCCCGCTTCCGGGGCCCCGGCTCCAGCCGCACCAGGTTGAATTCGGCAGGGGCGGCGATCATGCGGCGGCGGAAACGGCGCTGGGAAAGCCGCTTAATCGCGCCGGAATGGACGATCTGCAGAACCTGGCCCGCGCCGGGGGCCTTGGTCGTACCGTAAACCGTGGAGCTGATGGAAAAACCGTTGCTGGACTTGGTAAAAAAGGACAGGGTAACCGGTTTGTTCCGGTCGATAGCGATAATGTCCCCCATGGCGTTCAGCGGGTTTTCCACCAGCAGGTAGGCCCCCCGCGACGACACGACGCGGACGGGGTAGCTGTCCTTGTCAACGATAAGGACGGCCGGGGTGTTTTCCGGGATTACCCGCGTGGAACTAACCCCCACGCCCCCCCCGGCGGCGGCTTCCAGGATATTGCGCGTTGAAAAGAGGACCGAAAGTTTTTGCTGGGTTTCCTCCTCCGCGCCCGAGTCTCGTTCAATGGAGTGGTATGCCTGCCTGAAATGCCGGTCCAGCATGGCGGGCGACTGGACCAGCCGTTCCGGATCCGCGCCGCCGCCGCTTTTCAGGACAAAGGCGAACATCCTGGACTGCGCGGAATCCAGGCCGATGGAACGGGAGAATTTGCGGGCGCTAAGGCCGCCGGCAGCCTTTGGCTGCGGGGCGCTGATGCCGGAATTGGTAATGCCGAGCCGCTTTTTCGAAATGTTCACGATTACCAGAATGAGGACGAAAACCCCCACCCCGATAAGAAAGTAGACCGCGTCCATCGGATTGGTCTCTTTGTAAAACTGCGGCATCTGTAACAGGTTCAAGTACCCCCCCTATGCCTTAATGGCGGCGTAGAACCGGAGCAGGCGGGGGGCCAGCTCGTATTCCGCCAGATCCCCCACAAGGACCGTGTCCCGCTCTTCGTAAGCGCGGATAAGGTCCTTTAGGGTTGAATCGAATTCCCCGATGTAGCCCGGCACCCCTTCCACAGTTACATTTTCGGGGAGAAGCCCCTCGATTTTTAACAAATTGAAGATCCGGACGAGTTTTTCCGCCAGCGCGGAGAACAGGCCCATCGTTTCCGCGGCCCTGCGGTCCTTGCCGGTCTGTATGTCCAGCGGGAGCTCCCCCAGCCGCCGGGCCAGGGCTTCTACCAGGGCTTCGGAAGCGGCCAGTTCCCGGCGGGGGTCTTCCAGTTCCCTCAGCCGCTCCTCCAGCAGGCCCCGCAGTACCCCGGGGGCGGCCCCTTCCCCGGCGAAGGTTTTGTCCGCCATGGCCCACAGGTCCGGTATTTCGGATTTAAGGAAGCGGGCCCCCGGCATGGCCTCCCAGCGGGCCCGCAGGGCTTCCCGTTCCGCGTAGGCCGATTGTTCCAGCTCCCGGGCCGCGCCGTAGAGGGACAGGACGGACTGGATCGCGTGTTCCGCCCAGGAACTGGTTTGCAGGTCCAGGGTTCCCACGGTAGCAAGGTCCCGGTTAAAAAAGCGGTCCAGCGAAGCCTCGCCGACGGTTTCCCCGTCCACCCTAAGGCCGGAAAGCCGGTAGCCGGATCCCCGCAGCCAGCTTTCCAGCGCCGAAAGCAGGTCCCCCAGGGTTTTTTCCTGCTCAAGGGTGATATCCGCCTGTTTCCCGTCAATAGTAATATTCATGAATCGCCTTCCTGTAGGGTGGCCCGGCAAAAATCCGGCTACCTGTCGCTGCCCTGGCGGCTCAGATTTTCCAGGGAGCTGGACATCTGCTCCATACGGCTGTAGGCCCCTTCCATTTCGCCGTACTGCAGTTTGAGCTGCGCCTCCCTGGCGGCCAACTGCCGGTCCATCGTATCGATCCGCCGCCGGTCCTGGCTGATCCGGGAGTCGATGGTGCCCGTTTTAAGGGAAATGAAGCCGCCGGATTCCACATAGGGCCGGGAAAGGTTCTCTATCGAATAGGCAAGGCCGGAATCGATGATAAGGTCCCCGTCCGTGTCGTAGCCGAAGAGCTGCCGGATTACCGGCAGCTTGGTTTCCAGGGCGGCGTCCAGGACTTTTTCGTCGATCTCCAGGTAGCCCCGCAGCCGCGCCGGATCGTAGCCGCCCCCCATGCCGGCGCGGCGCACGTCGGTGCTGACGCCGATCTGGGCCAGGAGGATGTAGTCCTGCTCCTCCCCGGAGGTCTGGTAGGGCACGGACGCGACCCGCTGCAGGCTGTTTTTGAACTGGCTGAGGATGCTGTCGCCCGAAAAAGCGCCCAGCCGCGCTTCCATGGCCTCGCGTTCGTCTTCCGACAGGTAGCTTAGCTCTTCGATGATCGCGGCGTCGCTGCGGGTAAGGACGTTCATCTCCGCCATAAGGCGGTTGTAGTTCCCCACCAGGCTTATGATAGAGTTTTTAATTTCCTCCCGGTCCGGCTCTATCCCCAGCGTCACCGGCCGCAGGGAAACCCCCCGGACGTTCAGCGTAACGCCGGGGATCAGATCGTCAACGGTGTTGGTATCCCGCCGGATCTCGATCCCCTCCATCGTGATAAGCGCGTCCTGGGCGGTGGAGACGGGGTTCCGGGGGCGGAAGCCCCCCAGAGCCTCGGGGTTAAGGAACTGGAGGTTCCGGATCGAAAGGTCCCGGTGGGTGTTGTTGTTGGTAATTTCAAGGGCCGTAACGGTCTTCCCCGCGCCCAGATCGCCCAGGCCGTACCGGGAGGCCGTAAAAGCCGCCGTGTCGCTTACCGGGGGAAGGGGGGCCTTGCTGCCGTCGGAAAATACCAGGCTGAGCATCGCCGCGTCGTCCACCCGCCGGGGGGGGAGGGGCGGGGTCCAGGGGGGCAGCGGGGCGGATGCGGGGTCGTTTTCGATGGTAATGCCCCCGTAGCCGACGCTTCCCGCAGGGGGGATGGCCGGCCCGGGCGGCGGCAAAGGCTCGGTCCAGGCTTTGTCCGGCAGGATCTTCGTCAAGGTTTCAAACTGGATAAGCCAGGGGGCCTCGGCCCGGACCCCGGGGTTCACCGGCACGGAGACCGCCCCCCCCGCGTAAACCGAAAGGGCGGGCCCGTCAAGGCTGACGTACTGGGAATCGGCGCGGTAGGCAAGGGCGCTTTCCGAAAAGGGAATTTCCCGGCGGGAATCGTTGACCCGTTCCGCCATCCCTATGGCGTAGGCCAGCCGTTCCGAATCCCCGGAAAAGCCCAGGGTGTTGTGCGCCCCCGTCAGCTTGGATTCGATCAGCAGGGCGCGGTTCCCCCGTTCCACCGCGATAAGGCTGGAACCCAGCTTGCCCTGGCCCCGGCGGTTGATCGTATCGGAAAATTCTTTAAGGGTGCCCCCCCGGAATTCAAACGAGACCTCGTCGCCCCCCACGGTAAAGGC
>JAISMQ010000201.1 GCA_031276685.1 Treponema sp.
GGGAAGATCCTGTTCGATTTCCCCCCCGACGCCTACGCCCATTACCTGCGTTACCGCTTCGACCTGCCCGCGATAGAGCATGTTCTGGTAACCCATTCCCACATGGATCACTTCTTCCCCCAGGAATTTGAGCTGCGGAGCTGCGGCTTTGTCCACGATCCGCCGCCGCTGCTGCATATCTACGGCAACGAAACGGTGGGGCGGGCCCTGCTGGCCGCGCTGCCGGGGGGGGATCAGGCGTACCACCGCCTTGCGTTTCACCCGCTTACGCCGTTTGAAACGTTCGACGCCGGCGGTTACGCGGTTACGCCCCTGCTGGCCCGGCACGATCGGGCGGAACGCTGCCTGTTTTACCTGGTGGAGCGGGCCGGCGCGGCGCTGCTCTACGCCCACGATACGGGGATTTTCCCGGACGAAACCTGGGATTACCTGCGTTCCGCAAAGCCCCGGCTTGGGCTGGTAAGCCTGGATTGTACCACGGCGGCCTTCAAAGAGGGGTTCAACCACATGGGCCTGCCGGACGCGGCCCTGGTACGGGAAAAACTGCTGGAAACGGGCCTGGCCGGGGGGGACACGGCCTTCGTGCTTAACCATTTTTCCCACAACGGCGGCCTGAACTACCGGGAACTCTGCGAAAAGGCCCAGGGCTTTACCGTGGCCTGGGACGGCCTGAGTACCGCGTTTTAACCCTGCGGATCGCGCCCTGCCCAAAACGCGGTTCATTGATCTTTGGGGTATTACTTCGTATGATAATAATCGATGGGTGTTCTGACGAGTCAAAAGATAGCCGCTTTGTATGAACGCTATCGGGAGATCGAGGTAATCTACACCAAGGAGATTATCCAGGTCACCGGACTTCAATCCAAGCAGATCTACTTAAAATGCGTTAGCGACGTGTGGCCCTGCGTTATTTATTCTTCCTCGTTCCAGGGGGCGAAAATAGCGGTCAATATCAAATCCGGGCTTATCCCCAAGCTGCAGCAGGCCAATAACATGGTCAGCCTGCGGTTTTGTTTCAAGGACCCCTTCCAGGGCGGGCAGGTGACATTCTTCGTGTCCGCCCGCTCCATGGGCTACAGCCCCCACAAGGGTTCTGAGGACGTGGGGCTTTTCACCATACAGTTCACCCAGCGGCCTTCGGACGATCTTATCGAGATTATGGGCCGCCTGCTGGATGCCAACGTCAATTCCACGCGGCGCAAGGGCGAGCGGGTTTTGATCACGGCGGAAACCCTGCGGAAGCTGGGCCTGCGCTCCAGCGAGTGCGCGGTTTTTATCCAGGGGGTGCCCCGGCGCTGTATTTTGCGGGATATTTCGTTCGGGGGCGCCCGGATCATCATCCAGGGGGTGGTTAAGTTCCTTCTGGACAGGGAAGCGGCCCTGCGGATCGATTTTGACGATCCCCGGGAAAGTTTTCTGGTAAATGGGAAGTTCACCCAGGCGGAAACCGTGGCCTTTCGCAAGGACATGGTGGTCCTGAACCTTGCCTTTAACGAGGGGCAGATCCCCATGGGCTACAAGGTGAGGGTAAACGAGTACCTCGCCACGATCCGTCCGGGAGGGGAGGGGGAGGCGAGGCCCCCGGAGCCCGCCCTTGCAGCCTCCCCCGCGGCGGTTTCCGCCTCCCCTGCGGCAGCTTCCGCCCCTGCAGCGGCTGCCGAAGCAGCGGGGAGGGACGATTTTTCCACCGATGACGAGCCGGAGGAGCCCGAAGCCGTCCCGGCGGACCCTGCGGCTGCCAAAGCTGCCGGCCCGGCCAAACCTGCGGCCCCGAAGCCCGCAGCCGCCAAACCCGCCGCCCCGAAGCCTGCGGCCGCCAGGCCCCCCGCCGCAGGCGGCAAACCCTGATGCCCCCCTTCCAGGATCCCGGAGCCGGGGAGACGCAGGAGCCCGGCCCCGTTGTTTTTATCCGCCTTTCCGGGGAACTGCTGGAGCGTATCCGGTCGCGGGCCGCCTCGTACTACGATCATGAACATCACGATCACGAGTATTGCGATGACGAGTATCACGATTATGACCGCGATGATGACGACGAAGGCGATGATGGCGAAGGCCGCGGCGCTGAAGGCGCCCGGCCTGCGGAGTCTGAAGTTCCGGCGGAAGCGGCCTTTGTGTTCGATCCCGCAATCCCCATACCCGTGGAACTGCCCCCCGGGGAAACGACCCTAAAATCCGAAAACCTTAGCCCGGAGATGATCCTCTCCGGGATGCTGCGCCTGCTTTCCGGCGACCAGGAGCCGGTGGGGAAGGCCGGCTGGCGGGATTACTACCGCTCCCTGGTCCTGGCCTTGCGGCCCGGAATTTTGCCGGAATTGACCGAGGCGGCGATCCTAAAGGCTCGGAACGGGAATTTTGCGCTGGCCCTGGAGATCCTAAGCGCCCTGAAAGGGCTTTACCCCGGTTCCCCCTCGGTACTGCTGAACCGGGCGATGGTTCTGGAAGAACGGGCGGACGCCCTGGCGCGGGCGGGGCAGGATACCGTGGCGGAGGGGGAGTACCTGGCTGCCGAAACCGCCTACGGCGAGGCCCTTGCGGAAAGCCCCGTCCCCGACACGCTGTTCAACGCCGGCCATTTTTTCCTCAAACGCCGGGATTACAGCCGGGCCCTGCTTTGCCTCCGGGCCTACAGTTCCCTGGAGGACCAGCAAGACGGGGCGGGGGGCTATGCCCTGGACCCGGACAAGCGGGACGACGCCCTGGCCCTGGTCCGGGAGATCGAGGGGCAGGGCCTTGAGGACGAGGATTTCCGCGAAGCCTGGGAGCATGTCCGCCGGGGCCGGGAGCGGGAAGGGATGGAGAGCGTCCGGCGTTTTCTGGAGCGGCGGCCCGGCGCCTGGAACGGCTGGTTCCTCCTGGGCTGGGCCCTCCGCCGTTTGGAACGCTGGGCCGACGCCCGTTCCTCGCTGGAAAAGGCCCTGGAACTGGGGGGGGATAACAGCGATACCCGTAACGAACTGGCCATCTGCCTTATGGAGCTGAACGATTACCCCGGCGCCCGGCGGCACCTGGAAACCGCCCTGCGGCGGGACGGGGAGAACATCAAGATCATCTCCAACCTGGGCGTGCTTGCCATGCGCGGCGGGGACAAGCGGGAAGCCGCCGGTTTTTTCCGCACCGTTTTGGAATTGGAGCCGGAAGATCCCCTGGCCCGCCGGTATCTTGAGGACGGCGGGGGGGCGGCAGGCCCCTGTGCAGCAGGCCCCTAGCGCGGGGGCCCCGGCGCTTCGGGTACCGATTCCAGCAGGGCCTTCGTGTAAGCCGCGCGGGGGCTGCCGTAGATCTCCTCCGCGGCCCCCTGTTCCACGATGCGGCCGTCCTTCATTACCGCGATGCGGCTGCACAGGTAGTACACCAGGCTGAGGTTGTGGGAGATGAAGAGCATCCCAAGCCCCAGGCTGCGGTTGAGTTCCCGGAACAGATTGAGGATCTGGGCCCCCACGGATACGTCCAGGGAGCTTACCGCCTCGTCGGCGATGATGAGCCGGGGCTTCGGCATCAGGGCGCAGCCGATGCAGATCCGCTGTTTTTGCCCCACGGAAAGCTCGTGGACCCGGCGGTTCTTGTAGGAAGGGTCAAGGCCGACCAGTTCCAGGATCTCGTCAACCCGCCTGCGCCGTTCCGCCCCGCTTCCCGCTTTGCCGATCCTCAGCGGCTCCTCCAGAATCCATCCGGCCTTCCAGGCGGGGTTCAGGCTGGCCGAGGGGTCCTGGAACACCGCCTGCACCCGCCGCGCCATCTCCTTCCGGTTCGCCCCCGTTCCCTGCCGCAGGCCGCCGATAAGGATCTCCCCCGAATAGTCGATAAGCCCCAGGGCGCATTTCCCCAGCGTGGTTTTTCCGCAGCCCGACTCTCCCACCAGGCCGACGATCTCGCCCGGGGCTATTTCCAGGTCGATGCCGCGGAGTACGGGCTTTTCGACGCGCCGCCCCAGGCCGCCCAGGGAGCGGGTAACGTAGCCGCAGGATACCTGCCGCATTGAAAGGAGTTTTTCCATTATGCGTCCCCCGCGCCGGCCCGCCCCAGGGCCGCCAGACATGCGGCCGAATGTCCCGGCCCCAGGGGGATCTCCGGCGGGAAGGCTTCCCGGCAGCGCGGGGCGGCCTTGGCGCAGCGCGGGGCGAAGGGGCAGCCCGGGGGCCGCTCCCCCTCGATGGGGGGCACCCGGCCGGGAATGTTGGCAAGGGGCCGGCCCCGGGAGGACCGGCCCGGTATGGCGCCCAGAAGCCCCCTGGTGTACTCGTGGGCCGGCCGGGCAAAGACATCCGCCGCCGGCCCCCGTTCCACAAGCTTTCCCGCGTACATCACAAGGACCCGGCGACAGATCGCCTGGATCACGCTTAAATCGTGGGAGATAAAGAGGATCGCCGTGCCGGTTTCCCGGTTGATCCGCTTGAGCAGTTCCAGTATCTGGGCCTGGGTACTCACGTCCAGGGCGGTGGTGGGCTCGTCGGCGATAAGGAGCCGGGGCCCGCAGATCATGGCTATGGCGATCATCACGCGCTGGCACATACCCCCGGAAAGCTGGTGGGGGTAGAGGGAGAGGAGTTTTTCCGGCTCCGGCAGCCCCAGGCTCCGCGCAAGGTCCAGGGCCTTGCCCCTCATCAGGGCCTTGTCCTTTTCGCCGTGGAGTTCCAGGGCTTCGGTTATCTGCTTCCCGATGCGGAGCAGGGGGTTAAGCGAAAAGCGGGGTTCCTGGAAGATCATGGAGATCTCGGCGCCCCGGATCTTCCGCAGTTCCCGCTCCCGGAGCCCGGTAAGCTCCCTGCCCCGGTAGCGGATACTCCCCCCGGCAAGGCCGGCCGCTTCGGGCAGCAGGCCCGGAATGGAAAGGGCGGTCAGGCTTTTCCCGCAGCCCGATTCCCCCACGATTCCGAGGATCTCCCCCTCGCCTGCGGAAAAGCTGATCCCGTCCACCGCAAGGCGCCCCTTGATCCCGATTCGGAGATCCCGTACCTCAAGCAGAGTCCTTCCCCCAGGTTCCATGCGATCCATCATCCCCTCTGCGCTAAGACGCGGCAAGCTCCTAGCCCCCCCCCGGAAAACGCCGGCGGATGCCTTCGCCCAAAAAGTGGAAGGCCAGGACGGTTAGGACGATCATGAGCCCCGGCGCCAGGGCGCACCAGGGGGCGTTGAAGAGGTAGCCCTGGGATTCTGAAAGCATCCTGCCCCAACTGGGAAGCGGGGGCTGGATCCCCAGGCCCAGGTAGCTCATCGTGGCCTCCGCCAGAATCGCGTTGGACAGGCCCAGGACCGACGCGGAGAGCAGGGAGGGCAGGACGTTGGGGAGGATGTGGGCAAAGATAAGCCGTGCGGGGGAGGCCCCCCACAGGCGGGCGGCTTTAACGAAATCCCGGTTTTTGAACTGGAGCATGCCGCTGCGCATGATCCGGGTAAAGCTGGGGATAAAGAGGACCAGCAGGGCGACGGCCAGGGCGCCTTCGCCGTTGCCCAGAAGGGACACCATCACCAGGGCCAGCAGGACCCCCGGGAAGGAACTTAGGGCGTCCATGAGCCGCATCAGGATCTCGTCCGCAGGACCCCCCGCATAGCCGGAGCTTAGGCCCAGAACGCTCCCCAGGGCGGCGCTCCCGGCCACCGTAACCAGGGCGGCAAGGAGGCTGTAGCGGCCCCCTTCCATGATCCGGGAAAACACGTCCCGGCCGAAGTTATCGGTCCCCAGGATGTGGGCCCCGCCGGGGGGGAGGAAGCGGCGTTCCGCCTCCATGTCGTTGTAGCCGTAGGGGACCCAAAAGAGGCTTGCCAGGGAAAGCCCCCCCACCAGAAGCGCCAGAGCCGCCCCGGCGCGGAATTCCCCGGCCCCCGGGTTTTTCACGGCAGCCTGCCGGAACCTGCGGAGATCCGGGGATCGATGATCCGGATGACGATATCCGCCAGCGTATTCGCCAGTACCACGACAAAGGCCATGTAAACCGCCAGGGTCTGCACCATCGTGTAATCCCGGCTGGTGATCGAACTGATGAGGAGCCGCCCGATACCGGGAATAGCGAAGACCTGCTCGATTACGATGCTCCCCGCGAAAATTTCCCCCACGATCATCCCCGCAAGGGTCACGCCGGGAATGGCGGCGTTTTTTAGCGCGTGGCCGTAGAGGACCCGCCGCCAGGGCGCCCCCCTGGCCAGGGCGCTCCGCACGTAGTCCTGCCTAAGCTGCCGCAGGATCTGGGCCCGCATGAATTTTACCAAAATCGCCGCATTGGGCAGGGCCAGGGCCAGCGCGGGGAACGCCAGGTAAGCGGCGAAGGCAAGGGGGTCCCGGCGGTAATCGACATAAGCGCCGGGGACGAACAGCCTAAGGAGGATACCGAAGATCCAGATAAACAGCACCCCCAGGAAGAAACCGGGAAGGGAGATGTTCAGGGCCGTCAGCGCGCCGAAGATCCGGTCGGCGATCCCCCCCTCTTTTTTGACCGAGGCCAGCACCGAGGGGATGGTGATAAGCAGCATGAAAACAAGGGAAAGGGCCGCCAGGCTAAAGGTTACCGGCAGCCGCTCAAGGATCATCCCGGTAACGGAAGCCCCCCGGAAGCGGGCGGAATTTCCCAGATCCCCTCCGAGGAATTTCCCCAGCCAGGCCCAGTACCGCTCCGGCAGACCCTTGTCCAGCCCCATCTCCGCCCGCAGGGCCTGGACCTGTTCGTCGCTGGCCTCGATCCCCAGGGCCAGCAGGGCCGGATCCCCGGGGATAAGGGCGAAGGCAAGAAAGGTTAGCAGGGAGACCAGAAATAGCGTGAGAAGGGTAATGGAAAGCCGCCGCCCCAGGAAGATCCAGATTCCCCCGCCCCGATTCGCACGCAACGCTGCCCCTGTGTTTACCGCAGTTTCCGCCATCCTTGATTTCCGGTTTTTCATCGTCCCGCAGGCCCCGCTCCAGGCTCTCTTTCCGGCCCTTGCGCTTCGCCTTGAACACGTTGTCCAGACAGATGTCAACAAGGTCTTCGCCATCGTCAAAACGGACACCCGGCACGGCAGTCTCCTCTTGGGCAGTTGCCCCGATCATGGTGATGGGGGCCTTCGTTTGTCAAGCTATTTTAACTGTAAGGGAAAAACCGGGCCCAGGGGCCCCCCGCGCCCCCCGGTTCTTCATTCGCCGTTCATTCTCAATTTCCAGCATGCTGCCGATAAACTGGTATGCGATGTCTTACCCTGTACCTGGCCCTTTTTGCCGCCCTGTGGCTTGGGAATTCCTGCGCCACCCCTGCGCCCCCGTCCGAACTGCCCGAACCGCCCGAACCAGGCAAGGCGGTCGAAGCGGCCGAGCCGCCCCGCTACGCCCTGGAGTTTGAGGGGGCAACGGCGGAGAGCCCCAGCCGGGTTTTCCTGCGCTATAGCCTGCGGGTTGAAAACGCCGCCGCCCGCGATGCGGGGACGGAGATAGGGGGCTGGAAGGTTCTGCTCAACGGCGCGGAGGGGGCCTTTCCCGCAGGTCTCCTTGCCGGGGAGAGGGAGGGGGGCGCGGTCCAGCTCGGCCTGGACCTTGATCTGCCGGAAGACGGGGGGGATTTTGACGAATACAGGGTTACGCTGGCGCTGATCCTGGCCGAAACCGGAATCCCCCTTGAGGCGGAGGCGGTCTTCCCCCGGATCCGCGAGCCGCAGTTTGTCATCAGCTCTATCGCCATTCTCAAAGATGAACTGGTGAACACCCGTTTCCGGGTCGATCTGCGGATCGAGAACCCCAATATCTTCCCCGTGGTTCTGTCGTCCTTTGGCTACGAACTGTACGGCAGGGACCGTTTCTGGGCCGGGGGGGAGGAGCGGGATCTGCTGGAAGTACCCGCCAAAGGTTTTGCGGAGGCCAGGCTGCAGTTGGTGATGAACTTTATCAACATGCGGCGGGATCTGCTGGACGAGGTTATCGCCCTTGGGAACGTACCCTACCGCTTTACCGGCGAGGTCCGGGTGGATACCCCCGTCCCGCTGCTCCCCAGTTTTAGGATGGGCTTTGACCGCCGGGGGACTTCGACGGTGCTGAAGTAGCGAGGGCGGAAGCGGCGGGGCCGGCCCCTTACTCCATCGGGAAGGGCAGCGCCCGGTCGATTGACGCGGCCCCGGCCAGCACCATGAGGAGACGGTCCAGGCCCAGGGCCACCCCGGAACAGGGCGGGAACCCCGGGCCCGGATCGCCGGGCCCCTGCGGCGCGGCGGGCAGGAACATTTTCCAGTATTCGCGGTCCACCCGGTGCTTTACGAGGGCGGTCCGTTCTTTGGCCGCCGCCTCGCCTTCAAAAAATTCCCGGACCGCCCGGGGATCGGTTTCTTCCGTGTAGCAGTTGGCCAGCTCTATCCCCCGCGCGTAGAGTTCCCAGCGTTCCGCCGTCCCGCCCGAGCGCCTGGCCAGGCAGGGCACGAAGGCGGGGTAGTCGGTCAGGATCAGGGGCCGGTCCCCGGGAAGGGCGGGTTCCACCCTGTCCACGAAGATAAGGTCGTAGAGGGCGCCCCTGTCCAGGCCGGGGGCCGGGTCCAGGCCCAGCCGCCGGGCCTCCGCTTCCAGGCCGCCGGGGAGGGCCGCGGCCCGGTACAGGTCGAATCCCGCCCAGCGGGCGAAGGCGTCCGCCACGGTGATCGCGGCGAAGGGCGGGCGGATGCTGTCCGGCTGGCCGCCCCGTTCCGCCAGCGGGAGGAGCCGCGTGAACAGTTCCTCCGTCAGGCGGGCGGAATCCCGGTAATCCCCGCCCAGGCTGTAGTACTCCAGCATCGTGAATTCCGGGCTATGGTGGCGGCCGGAAGATTCGCCGTTACGGAAGCAGTGGCAGATTTGGTAGATCCCCGCTATGGCCCCGCGCCCCGCGCCCCGCGCCCCGCGCCCCGCCCCGCCCGGTGTCTCACCCTGCGCCGCCCCCTGCGTCCCGCTGAGTTCCCCGTCCCGCCAGAGCCGGGCGATAAGCTTCTTCATCCAGATCTCCGGGGAGGGGATAAGCCAGCAGGGCTGCGCGCCCCGCCTGCTCCCCGCCGGGGGGAGCCGGGAGCTTTCAAAGACTTCCAGGCAGGATTCAGGGATCAGGTCCGGGGCAAGGAGGGGGGTGTCGACTTCCAGGTAGCCCCGCCCGTCGAAGAACCCCCGGATCTCCCGGAACAGGGCGGAACGGAGGCGCAGCAGGGCTAGATCCACGCGGCCCCCCGGTTCAGGCGCGGCAGGCTCCTAGGCAAGGCGCCGCACCGCCTCTTTCCACTGGGCGCCCCGGTCGAATTCGTTGAGGAACATGCCGAAGCTGGCGCAGCCGGGGGAGAGGACCGCGATGTCGCCGGGCCGGGCCCGTTCCAGGATGGCGCGGACGGCGGCTTCCATCGAGTCGAAGGGCCCCCGGAACGGGATACCCCGGCCCGCAAGCGAAGCGGCGAGTCGTTCGCTGGCCGTACCCGCGAGGAGGAACAGTTCCCCGGCCTGTCCCGCCGCCCCGATCAGGGCTTCAAGGTCCAGCCCCTTGTCGCTGCCCCCGGCAAGCAGGAGCAGCCTCCCCCGGCCCTCGAAGGCGGCTACGGCGGCGGCGGCGGCTTCGGGGATCGTGGCGGCGGTGTCGTTGTAGAACCGCAGCCCCCGCCGCTCGTGGAAGAATTCCAGGCGGTGTTCTATGCCGGGGAAGGACCCCAGGCCCTCCCGCACCGATTCCGCCGGAAGGCCAAGGTCCAGCAGGGCCAGGGCTGCGGCGAGGAGGTTCCGTTTCTGGTGGCGGCCCGGGACCCGGAGTTCCGCCGGGACAAGCTCGACGGTCTCCCCGGCGGCAAGGCCCCGGCCAATGGCGGGGCCCCCGTAGAAGCGGGCCAGGCCGGGCCCGTCCTTCCCCGCTATCCAGCCGCCGCCCGCTCCCGGTTCCGGTTCTTCGTCCCCGTAGCCCAGGGGCCGGCCCCGGCTTTCGGCGAGGAAACTCCGGCCCCAGGGGTCCCGCCCCGCGACGGTGGCGTCTTCCCGGCCCTGGCCCTGGTAAATGACCCGTTTGTCGTCAACGTAGGCGTCCATAGAGCCGTAACGGTCCAGGTGATCCGGCATGATGGCCGTGATTACCGCGCAGCGGGGTTTGAGCAGGGCCCCCCCGCCGTCGTCCCGGCGGCCCCGGAGATCCCCAAGCTGCCAACTGGACAGTTCCAGGACCACGTCGTCATCTGCGCCCAGTTGATCCAGGAAGCTCAGGGGGGACACGGTGATGTTCCCCCCCAGCCAGGCCCTGCCGGGCGTCCCGGCCTGCGGGGCCCTGGCCCGGCTAAGAACCCAGTGCAGGGCGGAGGCGGTACCGGACTTGCCCTTGGAGCCGGTAACGGCGGTAAGCCGGGCGGGGGACCCGGCGAGGAAGATGGAAATATCGGTTTCCACGCGGCGGGCCGCCCGCAGAAAGGGGGAATCGGGGCTGACGCCGGGGTTTTTGATCACCAGATCGGCCCGTTCAAAGTCCGCCGTTTCGTGCCTGCCCAGCACGTAGCGGATCCGCGCCGCCGGGACCCCCTCCGCGGCTTCCAGCTTTTCAACGGAGGGGGCCAGGGTTTTTTCGTCCCGCAGATCCGTGACGGTCAGTTCCGCCCCGTGGCGGGCGAGGTACTTGGCGCTTTCAAGCCCGCCCCCGTGGAGGCCCAGGCCCATGATAAGGACCCGCCGGCCCGAAAAATCGTTCATATCCATCCTAAACCGGGGAACCCTTCCCGGACCGCCCCCGATCCGTAGTATACTAGCGTATGCCGCAGCGCGAGGTAAGTTCCCCGGTCCCCATTGTGGACGACACCGGGCATCCCGGAAACTTTGGCTGGTCGCGGTTCCCCTGCTTCGTCTACGATCCGGGGCTGCTCTGGGCCCCCCGCCGCCGAATCTCCGAATCCGACCGCTATATCGTGTTTACCCCCACCCACCTCGTGGTGATGGAGATCCGGGACGACGGCTACCAGGGCTACCTGGGCATGTCGGTAATTTCGCTTAAAAGCAAGGAACGCTCCACCTATATCCACCTTCAGCCCTTCCCGCTGGGCAGCTTCGCCCTGCCCGCCGACAGCACCAAAGGTTCCGTCAAGCTGGTACGGGGGAAGACGCGGCTCGATTTTGCCGCGATGGATGGCGGGGTGCGGATAGTCCGGGCGGACTTCCCCCGCTTTGGGCGCCACCGCAGCCTGCGGGGGGAATTGGTGTTCTTTGAACCGGCATCGCCGGAATCCCTGGTGACCAACATACCCTGGCGCCGGGAAAAAAATTCGTTCCGCTATTCCCGCCGCTCCCCCTGGTACACCGTGGAGGGGGTTATACAGTTCGGCAGTTCGGAGATGGTCTTTACCCGGGGGAACGCCTGGGGCATCTTTGACTGGAACCGGGGGGTGCGCCCCCGCTCGGATCTGCGCTTCTGGGCTGCGGGCTGCGGGACTTCGGGATCGCGGCAGATTAGCTTTAGCGTGGTCTACGGTTCGGAAGATTCCTCCCAGGGGACGGAGAACGCCTTTTTTGTGAACGGGAAGCTGCACAAGCTGGATCAGGTAACCTTCCACATCAACCCCGCCGACTGGCTGCTCCCCTGGCGCTTTACCAGCAACGACAGCCGCCTGGAGATGACCTTTGTCCCGAACCAGGAACGGGCGGAGTGGACGGGGATGGTGTTCTATTCAATGGCCCGCCGCCAGGTCTGCGGCCGTTTTTCCGGCCGGGTCGTTCTGGACGACGGTTCGGAGCTGGAATTCCGGCAGATGACAGGTTTCGCGGAACGCCTTAAATCCAGTTTTTAGTGAAAAGGAGACAGGCCATGGAAGGGGTAATAGCGATACTATCAACAATGGTAATTTTGCCCGGAATTATATTTACGTTTATCTATAAAACAAAAAAGGACAAGGCGGAATTAACAAAGCTGGAATACCGGAAGGAAATATTAAAGCTTGAACTGGAGAAAGAAGAATTAAAAATAAAATTACTGGAAGAAGAAAACCGGAAACTGGATAAAATAATAAACGAAGAATAAAAGGCCCCTTTTCAGCTTCATTCGAAGGGGGACGAACACCCGCCCGGAAGGGCGGGTAGGGGCGCGGAAGCAGTGCCTCCGCAGCGGGGCGGGCCCAGGCCCGCCTTCCCCTTGCGCCTTACTTGGTATACGCCGTGGTTTTGGTAAAGACAAAATAGAATTTTGTTACCGTTCTGATTTTTTTACCTGCCGCTTCGGCTTCCTTGACTGCGGCGGCGTACTGATCATACCCGGAGTCCACGATGCCAAGAATGACCGAATATGACGCAATTTCCGTGGCATCATCAGACACTACTGTGGCCTGGGAAATAAGGCCGTGGGGATCGCTTGTCCCGCCGATAGAACTTGCTGTGGCGCAGCTTCCCAAAAGCAACCCGAAGGCCAGCGTCACCGCCACCATTCCAAAAGCAATAAATTTGCCCTTTCTCATAAAACACTCCTCTGCAACTGACATTGAAGAACATACATTCCCCGCCTGATATATACAACGTAATCCAAAAAATGTCAACATTTTTAAAAATTTTCACAAGAATTTTTGGGCGCGTTGTCGTAACAGCCGGAAGCGCGACAGGCTCCTATGCGTTTTGCAGTTCTTGTAGGGCTTTTTTCGCTTCTTCGATCTCGTCGTAGGGGCGCTGTCCTTCGGCGTAGATGATAGAATTTTCGTGGCCCTTGCCCAGAAGCAGGACCATGTCGCCCCGTTCCGCCAGGGACAGGGCTTTGCGGATGGCTGCGGGCCGGTCGGGGATAAGGAAGAGGCTGCTGCCGCGCCGCAGCTCCGGGTTGCCTTTGGTACAGCCGGCGGCGATCTCCTCAAGGATGATCAGGGGGTCTTCGCCCCGGGGGTCCTCGTCGCAGAGGATGAGGATGTCGGCGTAGGAGGCGGCGATTTTCCCCTGCAGGGGCCGTTTCTGGGTGTCCCGCTCCCCGGCGGAGCCGAACACGCAGATAAGCCGCCCCTTCCCGCTGTCAAGACGCCGCCGCAGGGGAGGGAAGACGGCCAGGAACGAGGAAGGGGTATGGGCGTAGTCTACCAGCAGCTCGATACCCAGTTGGTTGGGAATTTCGGTCATGCGGCCCTTGAGGGGCCGGAAGCGGGCCGCCAGGGGCGCGAGGTCCCGGACGGGGATGTCGAGGAGTTCGGACACCACGAGCAGGGCGGCGAGGACGTTCCCCGCGTTAAAGGCCCCCGGAAGCCGGTCCCGGATGTCGATGATCTCCCCGGTCCGCTGCACCGCCACGCTGTACCAGTTCCCCCCGGCGTCCGAGGCGATGCTGCCCAGGCTCAGGTCCGCCGCAAGGCCGCGGACGCTGAATTTTAGCATTTTGACATCCCCGGCGGCGGCGGCAAAGCTGGGGCCGCTGGGGTCGTCGGCGTTTATCACCCCGAAGGTGCTAAGGACCCCCTGCCGCCGGAGCGCCCTGAACAGGTTCGCCTTGTCGTCGCGGTACTGCTCCCAGGTGCCGTGGAATTCGAGGTGTTCGTGGGTGACGTTGGTCATTACGGCGGCGGAGAATTTTACGTCGCCCAGGCGGTTTGTCCTGGCGGAAAGGCCGTGGGAGCTTGCCTCCAGCACCGCGTATTCGGCGCCGTTTTCCGCCATTTCCCAGAGGAGCCGCTGGACCTCCGTCGCCTCCGGCGTGGTCTGATGCTCCCGGTTGGGTTCGGCCTCCCCCCCCGCGCTGGAGAGGACCGTCGATGAAAACCCGGCTTTTTTCCCCATCAGCGTAAGGAGCTGCCAGATCAGGTAGACGGTGGTGCTTTTGCCCTCGGTCCCGGTTACCCCGACGCAGACCATCCGCTGGGAGGGGTAGCCGTAAAACGAGGCGGCGATGGGGGACATGGCGCGGCGGGAGTCCCGTACCCGCAGGTACAGCGCCCTTGGATCCGGGCCGACGCTTTCATCCTCGTAGACGATGGCGGCGGCGCCGCGTTCAAGGGCCTGGCCGATGTACCTGTGCCCGTCGGTGTGGAGCCCTTTAAGGGCGAAGAACAGGCTGCCGGGTTTTACCTTGCGGGAGTCGTATTCCAGGCCGGTGACCAGCGGGTCCCGGGACGGGCCGCCGGCCCCCGGGACGCAGCCCGCCTCGCGGGCGGTATCGGGCGAAAAAAACGCGGAAAACCGGCATTCCATGGTTCATACTACCCTCTTTGCGAAAAGCGGTAAAGCGCCGGCGCATATACATGGGAATATTGCGGTGAAAAGGTATACAACGGTCCCGTTTTGGGGGACCGGCTGCGGGCGTTTATTCGAAGGGGGGTCGAATACCCAAGAACCCGCTCGCCAGTTCGCGGGGGAGCCTTGGGGCGGTTCAATTCCTACGCCAGTGATGGCGGGGTAGAGACCTCCCCAAAGACCTCCGCGGTGAAGGTAAAGAGCCGGGCGCCGGGGGCTTCGTAAGAGCCGGGGGGAAGCCCCGCCTTGACGCAGATGTAGTCCAGGTATTCGTCCAGATTCCAGCCCTGCTCCGTAGGCACCTGGGGGAGCAGCACGCCGCTCCTGCCCCGGTGGCTAAGAAAGAGGCCGTGGACGCCCACCCGTACCTGCCGGGGATCGGCGCAGGCTTCCATCGGGGAAAGGACGGAGATCTCGATGGAACACCGGCTTAATTCCCCGGCGCCAAGGGGCGGGAAGCGGGGATCGCCGAAGGCGGCCTCCTGCGCCATGATCCGCACCGTTTGTTCCAGGGGGCAGTCGGCGGCCATCCTGCCGATGCAGCCCCGGAGCCTGCGCTCGCCGGAAGCGTCACTGTGCAGGGTTACGAAGGCCCCGCAGGGCCGGTCCAGGACGGATGCCTGGCCCGCGCCCGGTTCCCGCAGGTAGCGCGGCTGCCGGTTTTCCAGCCTCGCGGCGATGCTTTCCCGGGCCTCGGCCAGCAGGATCCGCTTTTCTTCCGGGCTTATGACAAATTCCATAGGATCAGTATAGGCCCGGCCTTCAAAAAATCAAAGCCTTTGAGCCCAAAAAACACTTGACCTTAGAACGCCTTATGTGACATTCTCTGATTTGCGCCAGGAATTGCCGGGAGAGTTATTTATGGGATTTTACAAAATCGTGTTACTTATGGTTTCTTCCTGTATTTTTTTACAATCCTGCAGTAAAGATGACCGGAAACGGGCAGATGGTTCTTATATTAGCGATTCCGAAAGGTTCGCGCTGGAATATCCTTTGGTGGGCAATGATAATATATTTATATACAAAAATGCAGGCGAGGCAGCCGACATTTTGGCAAACGGCAGGGGAATTGTATTTATGGGCTTTAAAGAATGTCCATGGTGCCAGCTTTACGCTGTTTTCCTTCACGATGCCGCACGGGAGATGGGAATT
>JAISMQ010000216.1 GCA_031276685.1 Treponema sp.
CTGAGAAAACCCATGACGAGGGCGGAGACGACCACCCAGGAAATAAAGAACGGGAAAAACATCAGGGTCTGGTACAGTTTGGCAAGCCGTTTGTTCCAGACCTCGCTGATAATGATGGCGAGGGTTACGGGGACAACGAGGCCCAGGGTGATCAGCGCCGCGTTGTAGAGCAGGGTGTTGCGGATAGCCATCCAGACCGTCGGGTTGGCGAACAGGAACTTGAAGTTGTCCAGCCCTACCCAGCGGCTCGTAAACAGGCTCTTTAGGAAGCCGCTTGCGACGCGGAACTCCTTAAAGGCGATAAGGACGCCCACCATGGGGAGGTAGGCGAAGATGAGGAACCAGGCGGTGGTGGGCAGGGCCAGCGTAAGAAGCTGGGTATCGCCGCGGGTCCAGAATTTCTTTTTACGGTATTTTACTTTACATTTGTTGGGGGGGGGGGGGGGGGGGGTATTGACAAAAACCGGGGGATCGGGGTGTTTAATCGCTTTACCCGCGCCGAAAGAACCGCTTCAAGAACCGACCGTACAAGCCCCACCGCGCCACCTCCCTAAGAATCGTTTATACCACTGTTCGCAGGATATGTCAATTACATGTGAAAAAAATCGAAACGGCGGGGTGGGTCCAAAACCCGCGATCTGCGCCCCCCCCTGTGGTTTCCCGCCCGCCGGAATATCACCATGATATGCGCCCGCCCGGGGCGGCCGCTTGCGGTTCCTACATAAATGTAATAATCTCTGCCCATGCAAGCCGCAGGCGATAGAGAAAGCCCCCCGTTCCGGGAAGCGCCCCAGGCCGCGCGGGGGGCGGCGGACCGGGAGCGGGCGGAGCTGGAGCTACTCTTCGATATCGCCCGGACCTTCGACAAGTACGTGGAGCTGCGGACCGCCCTGGGGCCCCTCCTTAGCCTTATGGAGTTCCGCGCCGGCCTGAACCGGGGCATGGTAACCCTGCTGGACCGGGCGACCGGGGTCCTCAAGGTGGAGGAAGCCTTCGGGCTTAACGCGGAGGAAAAGGGCCGGGGCGTCTACCGCCTGGGGGAAGGGCTGGTAGGCCGGGTTTTTGAAACCGGCTCCGCCATTACCGTGCCCGACCTGGCCAGGGAGCCCCGTTTCCTCAACCGGGCGGTGAACCGCCGCCGCGAGGACATGGAGGGCCTGAGTTTCTACTGCGTCCCCATCCGTTCCCGGGGCAGCGTTATCGGCACCCTGAGCGCGGAACGGCGGATTACGGACGAAGATCCGGCGCGCCGCATGGCCTGGGACCGGGCGCTTTTGGAAAAAATTTCCCTTATCATCGCCGATTCCGCCAAACTGCGGGAGCGGATCATGGAGGAGCAGTTCCGCCTCCGCCACGGGGAGGAGGAGGCCGGATCGACCGGGGACAGCGCCGACTGGGTCCTGGGGGGAAGAATCGCGGCGGAAAGCGGGATCATCGGGACTTCCAGCAGCATGAGGGAGGTCTACGAGATGCTGAGCCAGGTAGCCCCCAGCGACGCCACGGTGCTGATCACCGGGGAAAGCGGCACCGGGAAGGAACTGGTGGCCGCCGAGCTGCACCGGCTTTCCAAACGGGCCGCCGGCCCGCTGGTCAAGGTAAACTGCGCGGCCCTCCCCGAATCGATTGTGGAAAGCGAGCTGTTCGGCCACGAAAAGGGGGCCTTTACCGGGGCCACCGCCCAGCGGAAGGGCCGTTTCGAGCTTGCCCACTCCGGGACGATCTTCCTGGACGAGATCGGGGATCTAAGCTCCCAGATACAGGTCAAGCTGCTCCGGGTCCTCCAGGAGCGGGAGCTGGAACGGGTGGGGGGGACCAGCACGATCAAGGTGGATGTCCGGCTTGCCGCCGCCACGAACCGGAACCTGGAGGACGAGGTAAAGGCGGGCCGCTTCCGGGAGGACCTGTACTACCGCCTGAACGTGTTCCCCCTGCGGATCCCCCCCCTGCGGGAGCGCAAGAGCGACATCATGCTCCTGGCGGACCACTTCGCGGGGAAGTACGGGGAAAAGAACGGCAAGCCCGTCCGCCGGATCTCCGCCCCCGCCATCGACCTCCTGATCAACCACTCCTGGCCCGGCAACGTCCGGGAGCTGGAGAACTGCATCGAGCGGGCGGTGATCCTGAGCAACGACCAGGTTATCCACGCCTACAACCTGCCCCCCAGCCTCCAGTCCGCCGCCTCAAGCAACACGGACCCCAACACCTCGCTGGAAGAGTCCCTGTCCCGGCTGGAAAAGGAGATGATCCTGGAAGCCCTTAAGCTGGCGGACGGGAACATGGCCTCCGCCGCCCGGAGCCTGGGGATTTCGGAACGCCAGATGGGGCTGCGCGTACACCACTACGGCATCAACTGGCGGCTCTACCGGGCGACCAAAATGTAGGATCGGCAAAACAAAGATACATAAACGTAGGAAAACCGGGTAGCTTTTGGAAATCGCCGCGAATTTTAGACGCGGCGGGCCGGGTTTTGGGGACGCGGGAAGCCCCCGGAGCGGCGCGGCGGGCCGCCGGGGAATGAAAAATCCCGGAGTATCCCCCGTTCCGGCTAAAATTCAGTTTTTTTGCACTTTTTTACGCGCCCCGGACGATTCTTGGCACGGTTCTTGCTTTATTCAGGGAAACGGGTCCGACACGGGTTCCAAGCGCCCGCAGCCGTCCCGGCAACAACTCACCTGAGGAGGATAGAAACGTGCGAAAGAGAATCGGCATCCTGGCAATCCTGCTGGCGTGTATGGGGGTCTCCCTCTTCGCCCAGGAAAGTAACGAAAGTCTGGGATTCTCCCTGGACGTGCTGTGGCTTTTTATCGGGGCCATCCTGGTATTCATCATGCAGGCGGG
>JAISMQ010000231.1 GCA_031276685.1 Treponema sp.
GGGCGGAAGTCCGGGTGGATCTGCAGCCCGTGGAGACTGCGCCCCTGGACATCGCGGTCCCCGGCGCGGAGGGGGCGGCCGTCTACCTGGGTTCCCTGTACGCGGGCCGGGCCCCGCTGTCCCTGGACCTTCCCCTTGGCGGCCTTGAGTACGTTTTTGTGGAGAGCTCCGACGGCGGGGCGGTAAAGGCCATATTCCCCGCGCCGGACGCCCTGCCCCCGGCCATACGGGCCAGCCGGAAACCCGGCCTGTTCGCGGGCCTGTTCCCCCCCAAGGGCGTTCTGGACGGGAACAACCTGAGCCTTACAACGGGCGCCCCCTATGACCCCAAGGAGGGGCGCGTTGACAAGGCGCGGCGCGGCGCGTACTGGGCCTGGGGGGGGGTCTGGGTTTCCGCCATTACCGCCTGGCTTATCAACGGGCATTACAACGCGGTGGTCAACGCCTACAACAACAGCAACCCCAACGACCCCCAAACCAAGGATTTTTACGACCGGGCGAAGAGGCTTCAAGCGTGGGACACTGCGGGGAAGGTGCTGGTAGGCGCCGCCATACTGGTAGATATTGTCCAGATGGTACGGTACGTCAACACTTCGGGTAAAGACGCCCCGGTCTTTGTGAATTAGGGGGCCCTATGGGTATAGGCGATTTTGCGGGGCGGCTTAAGAGTTTTTTCGGAATCCGCGCCGCCGTAACCGACGAGATGTTCGACGATCTTGCGGATCTTCTGGTGGAAGGGGATTTCGGCGCCGCCGGGGCCTTCCGCATGGCGGACAGGCTGCGGGACTACGCCAAAAAAGAAAAGATCGGGGACGCCGGGGAACTGCGAAAGGCCCTGGCGCTGCTCCTGGAGGAAAGCCTGGGACAGGCCGGGGCCGCCCTGGAAAGCGGGGGCCGGCCCCTGGGGATCATCCTGCTGCTGGGGGTAAACGGGGTGGGGAAAACCACGACCGCCGCCAAGCTTGCCTGCCGTCTGCGGGACGGGGGGGCCAGGCCCGTCCTGGCGGCGGCGGATACCTTTAGGGCCGCGGCTATCCCCCAGTTGAAAATACACGGCGAGCGGCTGGGCATACGGGTCGTCGCCCACCGCCAGGGCGGCGATCCCGCGGCGGTGATCTACGACGCCATCGAATCGGCCCGGGCCGGAAAGGACGATCTGATCATCGCCGATACTGCGGGGCGCATGCACACCAAGTCCGCCCTGGTCGAAGAACTCAAAAAAATAGACCGGGTGGTGGAAAGCAGGGCGGGCTTGGATGCCGCGGCCGGAAGCTACCTCAAGTACCTGGTGCTGGACGCCACGACGGGGCGCAACGCCCTGGCCCAGGCGGAGATCTTCCACGGCGCCCTTTCCCTTGACGCCGCGATCCTGACCAAATACGATTCCGGCGCAAAGGGGGGGGGTGGTCTTTTCCCTAGCGGAAGAGCTGAAACTCCCGGTGGCGTATATCTGCAACGGGGAACAGTACCGGGACATCGCGCCCTTTGATCCAAAAAAATTCGCCAGGGAATTTACCGGCCTTGACAGGGGATAAGCGCCTGCGGGCCGGGCTTCTCCTGTTCCGGGCCGCGGCTTTCGCGTTGTGCGTGTTGGCCGCACCCGTTCCTTCCCGCGGGCAGTCCGGCGGCCCGGCGCAGGGCGAATGGTACCTTTCCAACTCCGCCGGCATGGCCCTGGAACGGGTACCGTCCCGCTTCGCCGCGCTGCGGCAGCCCTACTGCCTGTTGATCGAGGAACCCGGCGTCCGCGCCCTGCCCGCCCTTCTCGCGCCCTACTACCGGGAACCCTGGATCGTCGAGCGGCGGGTTCTTTACAAGGACGGGGAGGAATCCCGCGCCCAGTGGATACTCCGGGACGGCGGCGGGGTCACCCGCCTGGTCGCCGTTCTTGCCGAGCCCGGCATCGAACCCGAATCCGGCGCCGAATCCGATTCAGAGGTCGAATCCGGCGCCGAATCCGGGCCCGAATCTGATACCGCCGGGGTCCCCAACGGTTTTATCGAACTTTACGGGGCAAACGGCCTTGTCGAATCGGAACGGCATTTTTTCGGCGGCGGGGAGGAGACGCTTGTCGAATACCACTACCGGAACATCCCCTCCGGAACCCGGGACATTCTGATCCGCGCCGAAACCCGCAGAAAATTGACGGACGTGGAGGGGAACGAGCGCCAGGAGGATCTGTACACCGATTATTATCGCTACACCCGCAATTATTCCCTGCGGGCCATAGAGCGGATCTTCCACCAGGCTGCCGCCGAGACCGCCGCTGAAAGCGCCGATGCCGTTGTTGCCGCCGAGGCTGCCGCTGAAAGCGCCGATGCCGTTGTTGCCGCTGAGGCTGCCGCCGAAAGCGCCAATGCCGTTGTTGCCGCCGAGACCGCCGCCGAAAGCGCCGGTGCCGTTGTTGCCGCTGAAACCGGCACTGCAAGCGTTGCAGCCGATACGGAAAGTACCGTACCCGGTACGGCAGAGCCCGATGCCGAGCCTGGCCTTACGGATGCCGAAGCTGTTACCGCCGAGCCTGCCGAGCCCGTACCCAGCCAGCCGCCCCGCGCCACCCTGCGTTTCCCCCGCCGCAGCCTGGACTCAAAGGACGACGAATCCTTCGTCTCCCCGTCCACCGCCTACGGTTCCCAGTTCCTGGAGGACGCCCAGGCCGAAGCGCCCGGCGGGGTTGTCTACGAAACCGACGAGCGTGGGCGGGTCCTCGGGGAGACCAGGCAGGGGGAGGGCGGGGAAGTTATCGGCGAACTGCGGAACGAGTGGTCCGGCAACCGCCTGAGCCGGGTCGTTTACACCGAAGGCGAAGACGAGATGGTAACCGAATACGAGTACGATGACGATGGCGACCGGATTGCCGAACGGAACTACCGCAACGGGGTTCTTGAACGGGCGGTCCGTATCTCCGGCGACCGGGAAGAGGAGGAACTCTACATGAACGGGGAACTTGTTTTGCGGAGCCTGTGGGAAGGGGGGCGGAAGATCAGCGAAGAACGGGTGCGCCGCGCCGGGCCCGCGCGCGGGGGGGAATCGTGAGCGGGAGGCGGGCCTTCTCCTTCCCCTTCTGGATAGGGTTCGTGGCGTCCCGCCACATCCGCCGGGGCCGGGGCAGATCCCCCGCCCCCGTTTTTTCGGTTCTGGGAATCGCCGTCGGCGTTCTGGCCCTTACGGTGATTATCGCGGTGATGAACGGGTTCCAGCTTGGCTTTATCGAAAATATCCTGGAAGTATCCTCCTACCACGTAAGGTTCGAGGGCTTCCCCCCCGAAGATACGGAAACCCTCCGGCAAAAACTGGGGGAGGGGCCGGGGATTGTCGCGGCCGTCCCCTTCTGCGAATTCCAGGCCCTGGTCCGGGGGCAGCGGGACCGGCAGTCGGGGCTCGTCGTCCGGGGGCTGCCGCCCGAAGCGCTGGAACTTGACCGGGGCCTGGCGGCCAAACTCGAATTCGAGGCCGGCTCGTTTGACATTTCCGGGGCCGGGGCCATCCTCCTGGGAACGGAGCTGGCGCGATCCCTGTCGGTCCGGCTTGGGGACGAGCTTACCGTTTTTTCTGTTGACGATCTGTTCGGGGGCGCGGGCGCGGGGGTGCATAATTTTACCGTAACGGGGCTGTTCCGCACCGGGTACTACGACTACGATATGGGCCTGGCCTTTATGAACCTGGAAACCGCCCGATCCCTTTCGCAAAGCCCCGTCGTGCTGGGCTTCAAACTCCGGGACCGCTGGCAGGATTCGGCGGCTATGGCGGCGCTGGCCTCCCGCCTTCCTGCCCCGCAAGAGGGGGGCCGCCTGAGCAGTTGGCGGGATTACAACCGTTCCTTTTTCGGGGCCCTGCGCACGGAAAAACTGTTCATGTTTATCCTGGTGGGGCTTATATTTGTCGTGGTGGGCCTGAACATCTTCCAGGCCCAGCGCCGGGCGGTGCTTGAACGCCGGGAGGAAATAGGATTGCTGCGGGCCGTCGGGGCGGGGGATCTTTCGGTGCGTATGGTTTTTGCCTGGGACGGCTTTTTGATCGGCTTCTGCGGCGCCGGAGCCGGCCTTGCGCTGGGGCTCCTGGTAGCCTCCCGTATCGGCGCGTTTTTCGCCCTGGCGGAGGGCCTTATCAACGCCGTCATCGCCGCGGCGAACTACCTGTCCGGTTCTTTTTTCGGCTCCGGGGATTTCGCGGTTTTTTCCCCGGCGGTGTTCTACATCAAAGAGGTGCCCTCCAGGATCATCCCTGCCGAGGTGTTCCTTATCTTTATGTTCGGATTCCTGTCCGCCCTGCTGGCGGCATGGTTCGCTTCGGGCAAGGTGTCCCGGACAAAACCCGCGGAGGTGCTGCGTGATGAGTGATACGGTTAACAACGGGGGCGAGGTCCTGGTCCGGGCCAGCGCCCTTGTCAAGAACTACGTCTCCGGCGACGAGACCCTCCGCATCCTGCGGGGGGTAAGCTTCGAACTGCGCCGGGGGGAGACGGCGGCGGTAACCGGGCGCAGCGGCAGCGGCAAGAGCACGCTGCTCAACATTCTGGGCGGTCTTGACCACGGCGACTCGGGGGCCGTAACCGTGGCGGGCGTGGATCTGGGCTCCCTTTCCGAAGGCGCGCTGGCGTCCTACCGGAGAAACCAGGTCGGGTTTATTTTTCAGTTCCACTACCTCCTTAAAGATTTTACCGCCCTGGAAAACGTTATGCTGCCCGCCTATATCGCGGGGATGAAGAAAAAGGAAGCCCTGGACAGGGCGAGGCTGCTGCTGCGGGACCTGGACCTTGAGGGGAGGGCGGGCCACTACCCCTCCCAGCTTTCGGGCGGGGAGCGGCAGCGCGTGGCGGTGGCCCGATCGATGGTGAACGATCCGGACCTGGTGCTGGCGGACGAGCCGACCGGGAACCTGGATCCGGACAACTCCGCCGCCGTGGCGGAACTCCTGTACGGGAGCGCCCAAAAATGGGGCAAGACCCTTGTCGTTGTCACCCACGATGAGAAGGTCGCCGCCCGGGCCGGAACCCGCTACACCCTGACGGCCGGCCAGCTCGATTCGGGGGCCCTGTGAAAACCGGCTGGACGTTGTTTGTCGCCCTTCGCTACCTTTTGGGCCGGGCGAAGGAGGGGGGCCGCTACCTCCGGGGGGCGGCGGCGGGTATCGCGCTGAGCCTTGTCCCGATCATCGTTACCCTTATCGTCGCGGACGGCATGATCCGGGGCATCACCGACCGCTTCATCGAATTGGGGACCGGCCACCTCCAGGTTTACGATTACGGCGCGGAGGGGACGCTCGACGAGGCCGCCCCCGCGATCGCGGCGGCCGGCGGGGTCCGGGGGGTCTGGCACGAACGGCGGGGCCTGGGGGTAATAGCCGGAAAGTCGGGCAGGCGGGGCGCAACGATCCGTTCGGTGGACAGTTCCTTCTGGGCGGAGGAAGGCAGCGCCGCGTACCTGGCCAGCGTGGCGGGGCGGGCCTACCCGCAGACCGATCAGGAGGTGGTGCTGGGCCAGTCCATCGCGGAGGAGATCGGCGCAGCCGTGGGGGACACGGTACGGATCATGGCGATTAGGAACGTGGACGGCCGCCCCGTCCCCCGGATAGCGGCCTTTACGGTGGCCGGAATCGTTTCGTCCGGCTACCGCGAACTGGACGCCCTGTGGTGCATCACGTCCCGGCAGGGGGGGGACCGCCTTCTGGACGAGACAAACCGCCCCTGCCTTATCGTTAAAATCGATGATCCTTACGGCAGGGCCGGAATCGCGGCGGCGGGCCTTCAGCGGATTCTGGGGCCCCGTTACGCGGTCTACACCTGGGGGGATTTGCACCGGGCGCAGTACAGCTCTTACGAGTCTACCCGCCAACTGCTCCTGTTCATCATGGCGCTGATCGTCGCCGTTGCGGCGGTAAACGTGTCGAGCGCCACGTCGATGCTGGTGATCGAGCGGCAGCGGGACATCGCGGTGCTTAAAGCGGCGGGCGCGGGCCCCCGGGGGACCGGGGCTGTTTTCGCGCTGGCAAGCCTGCTGACCGGCCTCTGCGGCGCCGTCCTTGGCATCGGCGCGGGGCTCCTCCTGGGGGTCAACATCAACGGCCTTATCCGCGGCCTGGAGAAACTGCTCAGCTTCTTTTCCGGCCTGTTCCGGGGCGGGGAGGTAAAGATCCTGGACCCCGGCTATTACCTGGAAACCATACCGATCGTTGTCGACTGGCCCGCGGTCCTCCTTATCGGCCTCTTTACGATCCTCTGTTCGGTCATCGCCTCCTGGATTCCCGCCCGCCGGGCCGGGAAACTCAAACCCCTGGAACTGTTCAGAAAGTATTAGGAAATCCATGCCGGGCATAGCGTTTTTCCTGCCGACATCCCGCCCGGCATCTGTTTCCCCCTGTTTTTAAGCGCCCCCATCAATTTCTCGTGGGGGTATATGCGCCCTGCAATTTCCTGTAGTATCTATTGACAAATTTTTTTACTCTGTGCTATACTTATTTAGAGTTTAAGGGAAGTGTCCGTCCAAAGCCCCGCCACTATGGGGAAATAAAGGCGCTATGCGGTAGAAACGCGGCGTCTTTGCACTTCCCGTTGCGGGGTCTGGCCCCGGCCATAGCGTAGCCGGGC
>JAISMQ010000091.1 GCA_031276685.1 Treponema sp.
TAAGGGGGACCCGGAAGTGGGCGGTTCCGGGGGCCAGGTCAAGCTGGAAGAGGTAGTAGGGCTCAAGGCCCAGGTCCAGGCAGTCCCGGAACAGGGCGGCCAGAGTTTCCGCAGAATCGTTGATCCCCTTGAGGAGTACGGTCTGGACCAGCACCGGGATGCCCAGCCGGGTAAGGCGGGCCAGGGCGCGCCGGGTTTCCGCCGAAAGCTCGCGGGGGTGGTTGATGTGGGCCGAAACGCGCAGGGGCTTCCAGGCCGCCAGCATCGCCGCCGTAGGGGGGCCGATCCGCGCCGGGGCCGTAACGGGGACCCTGGTACAGACCCTAAGGGCCAGGCCCCCCCGCGCCCGGCGGAGCTGCGCGAACAGATTTTCCAGGGCCGCGTCCGGGGCCGTCAGGGGGTCCCCGCCTGAGACCAGCAGCTCCCGGATTCCGGGGCGGGCCGCCAGGTAGGGCAGGACGGGCGCCAGTTCCGCCTCCGTGATAAACGCGGGGCCGCCGCTCATCCTGACCCGGCGGAAGCAGTGGCGGCAGTAGCCCGCGCAGGCCCCCCCCGCCAGGAGCAGGACCCGGTCCGGGTACTGGTGGACCAGCCGGGGGCTGACCCGGTAGAGGCCCTCGCCCAAAGGGTCCGGCAGGGCGAAGGGGCCGGATTCGGAAAGGGCTTCCCGCGGATCGGGGAAAAACTGCCGCCGGATGGGGTCGTCCGCCTCCGGCCGGGCCAGGGAGGCGAAGTGGGCCGTTACCGCGAAGGGGAGCCGCCCCGCCGCCTCCAGGCCCCCGGCAAAGGCCCGCTCCGCCCCGCTTGCCGAAGTTCGCAGCGCCGCCGGCAGCCCATCGAGAGAGGCGCTAAGGGCGGCCGGGGGACCGCCGCCCCCCGCCCGGGATTCCCGCGCGGCCACGATCAGTAATCCTCCGTTAGAAAATCGAGGATGTTCACCAGCCGGATGCCGGCGTAATCGGTTACGAAGGTCCTGTCCATGGTCAGCACGATTTTGTCGTAATTGTCCTTTACCGCCCGCAGGGGGCCCAGTTCCCGTTCCCGCACCCCCGCGTCCATCATGCTCAGCGTTACCTGGTAGTAGGCTTTGCGATCCTGCCGCACCGCGAAAAAATCGATCTCCCGGTCGTAGTACTTCCCGGTAAAAACCTGGAAGCCCCGGCGGCGCAGTTCAAAATAGACCAGGGTTTCGACCAGGTACCCCAGGTCGGCGTCACCGTAGCCCAGAAGCATGTTGCGGATCCCCGTGTCGACCACGTAGTACTTGTACAGGGTTTTCAGAAGTTCCTTGCCCTTGATGTCGTAGCGGGACGCCGGGTAGACAATGTAGGCCTTTTCCAGCAGATCCAGATACCGCGAAACGGTGGCGGCCTTTACCGCTATGCCCCTCCCCTGGCTGCTGATAAAGCCCGCGATGGCGGCGGGGGAGACCAGATTCCCCGTGTTCTGGCAGAGGAACTTGACCAACTGCTCGAACATCTTAACGTCCTGGACCGGGTGGCGGGCCAGCACGTCCTTGACGATAACGGTGTTGAAGATCCCCGCCAGGTAGCTGTTCACCGTCTCGTTGTCCTGGGGGAGCCTGCGGACCCCCGGAAAGCCGCCGAATTTAAGGTACTGCCGGAACTGTTCTTCGCGGTCCGGCCGCCCTCCCTCCCCCGGTTCCGACAGCGGGGCAAAGTCCTGGTACTCCCGGAATGACAGGGGCAGTATGGGGATCTCCACGTAGCGGCCCGAAAGGAGGGTGGACAGTTCCGACGAGAGGAGCCAGGCGTTGGATCCGGTCAGGTAGATGTCCGAGCGGCCTTCGGCGTGGAGGCTGTTCACCGCCTTTTCCCAGGATTCGACCATCTGAATCTCGTCCAGGAAGATGCTGACCCGGCCCGAATCCGGCATGCGTTCCCGGATCAGGGCGTAGCAGGCCCGGTAGTCCCGGAGCCGGTCGTATTCCATCAGCGAAAAGTTGATGTGGACAATCCGCGCCGCCGGGACCCCCTGTTCCAGCAGCTCCCGGACAAAGAGCCGCATCAGGGTGGATTTCCCGCTTCGCCGTATTCCGGTGATGACCTTGATCACGTCGGTGTACTGGTACTTCCGCAGCCGTTCCAGGTAGAGCCGGCGGCTTATCAGGGGTTCTTCCATGGGCGTTCTCTTTTGATAGTGTAGGGCCAAAATCAAAATTTTTCAACTTTTTTAACTATCGGCGGGTCAAAATTTAGATTTTTCATAAGTTTTGCCTTTCAACGGGCAAAACTTGCGTCCCTGTACCGGGCGGTCCGGCAATTCCCGGCTAGGGGGAACACATCAGCAGGGCCATGACCTTGGCGTCCCCCAGGATGTTGTCGATAAGGGCGTACTCGTTGGGCTGGTGGGCGGTCTCGTCAATGCGGCACCAGACTGCGGAATCGATGCCCTCGTTCCGCAAATAAGCCCCCACGGTCCCCCCGCCGATGCCGACCGGCCTGGTTTTAACCTGGTAGACTTCTTCGATGCAGCGGGAAAGGGCCCGCACCAGGGGGGCCTCCGCCGAGGTGGGCAGGGATTCCATGCGCTGGGGGGTGGTATAGGAAACCTGCACCCCGTATTTGGATTCGACGCCCGACTTGATACGATCCACCTCCGCCAGCACCTCGCTAACGGGGTAGCGGGGCAGGATACGCATGTCCATGCAGAACACGTCCTCCCCGGGGATGGTGTTGATGTTGGGCACGTTGGCCTCTTTTTTCGTGGGCTGGAACGTGGAATAGTCCGGTTCGAACAGGGGGTCCCGCGCGGGGAATTTTTCCGAAAGCCCATTGTGCAGGGCCAGCGCCAGTTCCGAGGCGGCGAGGAAGGCGTTGGCCCCCTGGTCGGGCCGGGAGCCGTGGGCCTGTTTGCCCTTCGTGGTAAACCGGGCCCAGATCAGGTTCTTTTCCGCGATCTCGATAGATGCCCCCGCGCTGTCGCCCCCGTCGGGGATAAGGGCGGCATCGTCCCGGCGGAACAGGCCCCGGTGGTTTTTGACCAGCCAGGCTATGCCGTAGGCGCTGCCGTTTTCCTCGTCCGCCGCGAAGAGGAGCTTCACCGTGCGCCGGGGCCGGACCCCCGCGCTGTTAAGGGCCAGGGCCGCCAGGACCGACGAGCAGAGCCCCTGCTGGTTATCCTCCACCCCCCGGCCGATAATGCGGCGGCCCAGGGCCTTTCCCCCCGGCCCGGTCCCGCCCTGCCGCTCCACAAGCCGCCAGGGATCCTGCTCCCACAGCGAGGCTTCCCCGGGGGGCACCACGTCAAGGTGGCTCATGATCCAGAGCCGCCCCCCGTCACCCGGCGCGGAGGCGTCGCCACCCGGTAAGGTGGCGTCTCCACCCGGTAGGGTGGCGATCAGGTTGGGCCGTATGCCGCCGGCGGCCCGGCTGTCCGGGGCATCGTAGCGTTCCAGTTGCCCGATGCCGTGGGAACGCAGCCAGGATTCTAAGAACAGGCATTTATCCAGCTCGCCCTGCCCCCCCGAATCGGGGGAGACGGCGGGCCGTTTGGTCAGTTCGGTTTCCAGTTCCACCAGGAGGGGGACGCTCGAATCGATAAATTTGAAGATACGGTCTTTCATATACCGCTACTATGCCACATCCGCCGCCAGTTTGTCGTGCTTCGCCCGCGTTCAACAGGGCGGCGGGCCTACGCCGCTGTACATGGGGGGGGGTTTACAACGTATACGCTATATATGGCGGTATGACGATCACGTTGTACCAGGTATTAGGGAGCATCCTGTGAATGGCTGCAAACCTTGTCTTTAACAAATTTTTTTGTTGCTTTTTCTTGCCGGATAATGTAAAATAATCCTCAACAGTCTGATAGCCGGGTTTTTAAAGAGACTGTTTCAAAGCTTTGATTTTGTTAGTAGCCTTGAATTTAGTTTGTTCAGTCGGCTACATGCTGACGACGGAGACATTGTATGGTTATCGGCAAAGACAGTT
>JAISMQ010000145.1 GCA_031276685.1 Treponema sp.
CAACCAATAATCTAGTATACAGTTATGCGGGGCGGTCTCAAGGGCCAGGACCACAAGCGCGGCAGGCCCCCAGGCTGCGCTGCCGGCGGCCTGTCACACAAGTATACTGATAAGGTGGAACAAATATGAGCAGGGTCCTAGGGCTGATCGTCGTCCTGGCGGCGGGGGTTGGTTTCCTCCTTGTCTTTATACTCAGGCTGGTCCTGTCCCCCCGGCGCGTGGAAGCCCTGGGGACCCTGATCAAGCAGGGGAAGACGGGGCTCGTCATCAGTTCGGCAAAGCGGCTCCTTGCCCGGGACTCAAAAAACGCCGAAGCCCGCTACTACCTGGGCCTTGCCTACCACGCGGAAAAAAAAGAGGAAGACGCCTACCGGGAATTCAAAATTCTCAACAGTCTGAGCATCCAGGGGAAGATGATCCCCGAACAGGAGTACCGCCAGACCCTGGCCCAGTTGTACGCCGCCCACGGGGAAACCGAGGAAGCCCTTAAAGAGTACCTGCTCCTTATCAAGCTTGCCCCCCGGCAGGGCGAATTTTACTACCAGGCCGGGAAGCTCTTTGCGGCGCGGGGCAAGGGGGATACCGCGCGGGAGTACCTCCAGAAGGCCGCAGAACTGTCCCCCAAGGACGGGAACATCTACTACGAACTGGGGCTTCTGTGCTACAAAGAAAAAAGGGCCCCGGAAGCCAAAGCCGCCCTGGAACGGGCCCTGCGCTTCCAAAAAGAGGACGGCCAGGGCCGTACCTGGTTTTACCTGGGCAAACTGCAAAAAGACGTAAAGGACTACGACGGGGCGCGGGGGGCTTTTGAGCGGGCCGCGCGGGATCCGGAATTCCGCGTCAGGGCGCTGGTGGAGCGGGGCGGCTGCTTCATGGCCCAGAATGACATCGATCATGCCCAGCAGGACCTTGAAAAAGCCGCCGCCGCAATTAAAGATGAAAGTAGCAGTGACAGCCTTTTTGCCCGCTACTTTCTGGGCGTCTGCTACGAAAAACGGCGGGAAATTGACAAGGCGCTGGTCCAATGGGAGCAGGTGTATGCCCAGAAGAAGGGCTTTAAGGATGTGGGGGAAAAACTTTCGCAGTACCGGGAATTCAAATCCAAAGCCGGGGAAGCCCCGAAGGGCGACGGCATGAAGAATTACGTTACCGCTGGCGGCGCCGACTTTGTGGAACTGTGCAAGGCCATTGTCAAAGAGGCCATGAATCTCCAGGTACAGAGCGCCCGGGGCATCTCCGACGGCAGCGAGGTCCTGGCCGTCGAGGGGGACGACGCCAAATTCGGCCGCAAGATGCCCCGCCTGATCCGCTTTTACCGGGGGAACGATCCGGCGGACGAAGGGGAGATCCGCGCCATTTTGGACGATGCCAAAGAGCAGAACATCCCCAAGGCGGTCGTTATCGCCAGCGCGGGCTTTTCCCCGGCGGCCCTGGAATTCGCCAATTCCCGGCCCGTGGAACTGGTGGGCAGCGACAAACTCCGGAACATGCTCCGGAAGGCGGCCCGGTAGATCCATGGCGGCGCGGCAAGCTGCCGGGAGCCTGTTGCGCGGGTCCCCGGCATGAAGATTCTCTGCATTTCCGACCAGATCGATCCCCTGGTGTACACCAACAGCATCAGGGAGCGCTTCGGCGATGTGGACATCGTGCTGAGCGCCGGGGATCTCCCCATGGACTACCTGGACTTTGTCGTTTCCAGCCTTAACAAGCCGCTGTTCTTCGTGTTCGGAAACCACAATTTGAACGTGCTGGCCTATTACACCGGCGGCGCCTGCGTCAACTACGCGGAAGAACATTCCTACCAGGGGTCCGGGGCCATCCATGTCGGCTCCAAAATTGCCCGCCACGAGGGGCTTATTATCGCGGGGCTGGGCGGTTCCAGGCGCTACAACCGGGGGGAAAACCAGTTCACCGAGTCCCAGATGATGCGGCAGATCCTTAAGCTTATCCCGGCCCTCCTGTTCAACCGCGTCTTCCGGGGCCGCTACGTGGATATTCTG
This sequence comes from Treponema sp., assembly GCA_031276685.1. Taxonomy (GTDB): domain Bacteria; phylum Spirochaetota; class Spirochaetia; order Treponematales; family Breznakiellaceae; genus JAISFT01. The sequence goes on from JAISMQ010000145.1 coordinate 2,001, forward strand.
CTGACCCACGCAAGCCCCCGCGGAATCCACGACAGGGAAGACCGCTGCCACATGGGCTTTAAGGCCTTTCTGTGGTTCATGCGGACCTTCAAACCCAAATACCTTGTCCATGGGCACATCCACCTGTACAGCCTGTCCGATGTGCGCGTAACCAACTACGGGGAGACCACGGTAGTCAATGCGTTCAGCCATTATGTGATCGACACCAAAGGTGACGACACCAAAGATGGCGATGCTTTTGCCTCGCCGCGGGCCTCCCGCAGGGCAAGAAAGCGGAAATAGGAGTTTTGAAATTGGACACGAACATGTACCAGGTTCAGGCCATTGACGATTTTAACACCGCAAGGAACCGGGCCCTTTTTTCCCGGATCCACCACTTTATGAACACGGATCGGGACAAACTTCTTTCGTTTAACGATGTAAAGGAGATACTGAAACCCAAAAACGAAGTGTACCGGGGCATGCAGGTCGTACCGATCCAGTTGATCGTGGGCAGCGAGGGGCGCTACCGGGATTTTAACAAGGCCTTCCTGCCCCGGCGCAGCCACCTGCGGGCCCGCTGGACACGGGTGGACCGGGCCCATCTGGAAAACGTTACCCTGCCGCCCATCCAGCTTTACGAGATTGGCGGGGTTTACTTTGTCCGGGACGGGAACCACCGGGTTTCGGTAGCCAAGACCCAGGGGGTTGAGCAGATCGACGCGGAGGTGACCAGCCTTTCCAGCGAGATAAACATTACCCCCCAGACAACCACCGAGGAGCTTAAGACTGCGGTTATTAACTACGAAAAAAACATCTTCTACGAAAAAACCGGCTTTGGCGAACTGACGGGGTTCTACGATCTGGATTTTACCATGCCCGGCAGCTACGACGTGATCTACAACCACATCCTGGTACACAAGTACTACCTTAACGAGGGGAAAGAAAAAGAGATTCCCTTTTCCGACGCGCTGATCTCCTGGTACAACAGCGTCTACCAGCCTGTCGCCCAGATAATCCGGGAGCAGTGGATAAACCTGAACTTCCCCGGCAGAAGCACCAGCGATCTGTACGTGTGGATCGTGAAGCACTGGGATTTCCTTAAAAAGAAGTACGGGGGCTATTCGCTGCGGGAGGCGGCCCGCGATTTTTCAGTAAAGTACGGCCAGAACCAGAACGGCCTGTTCCGTTTCCTGGCGCTCCTGGCGGGGCATGTCGGCAGAATCTTCCAAAAATAGGGATGCGGTACCTCAGCAGCCGGGGGAAACCCCTTACCGAAGCGCCCTTTCACAGGTTTTTCGATTTTATCGACCCCGGCGCGGACCGCTTCGGCATCCTTAAATCCCTGCTCCCGGAGTTGGGCTTGAATTACCTGGTCCTGCCCGTAGCGGGAAACCGCCACTTCCTGATCTTCCCCCCCTCCGCCGGCAACCCCCTGCAGGGCGGCCGGGCCGCGCTGGTACTGGCGGCCCACTACGACCGGGCCAGGGGCAGCCCCGGCGCCAACGACAACAGCGCCGCTGTTTTTCTGCTGCTCAAGACCGCGCACAGGCTGCGGGGCCGGAACACCGTCCCCTGGATGATCATCCTGACGGACAAGGAGGAGCTGCGGCAGGGCCAGGGCATCCGCGAGCAGGGATCCTACTCGCTGGGGGAAGCCCTGCGCCCGGCGGGCCTGCGGGGGGCGCAGGTTTTTATTTTCGACGCCTGCGGGACCGGTGATACCCTGGTTATCTCCACCGTTACGGACACCCTGCTGCGGAACGAAGGGGGCCTGGGCGCCGATCATACCCGCATGGTCATACGCGGTCTTAGGGAACGCGCCCTCCGGGCCGCCAGGGACCAGGGCTTAAGCCGGGTAGCCCTGCTCCCTACCCCCTTTTCCGATGACGCGGGCTTCCTGCGGGCGGGCATCAGCGCCCAGATCATCACCGTGCTGCCCCAGGAGGAAGCTTCCGCATTCGCCTCCGTGGTGCGCTCCCGGCCGGAACTTTCCGGCGCGCTGATCAGCCGGGAACGGGCGCGGGAGGCCGAAACCGCCCTGATCCCCCAAACCTGGCGCCGGCTCAACACCGGCGGCGACACCCACCACAAACTCAGCCCCGATCACTTCGACATGGTGATCCGCTTTGCCGAAGAACTCTGCACGGGCTAGGGCCCCGCGCCAGGACCCCGCCGCGCCTGCGGTGGTGTTTTCGTTGAAAAAAGCCGTAAAAACCCCTCATGCCGGGGCATCCGCCGCCGATAGATCAATAAGGATCCGAGTCGTTACAGTAAACAGGTCCGATTGCTTTAGCCCACGGAGGGGATTATTTTGGCCTACGCAAACCAGTTGTCCGCGTACCGGGAAACCAGGGTAAAAACGGCAAGCCAGGGGCAGCTTGTAATCATGCTCTACGATGAGATAGTCAAACAGTTGGACCGCAGCCTTGAGCTTCTGACCCTGGACACCGGCGGGAAAAAAGACCCCGGACGGATTGAAAAGATAAACAAGGCGGTTCTCAAAGCCCAGGAGATTATCACCGAGCTTATGGTGTCCCTTAACTTTGAACAGGGCGGGGACATCGCCCGGAACCTCTTTTCCCTTTACACCTGGTTCAACCAGGAACTGCTGGAGGCCAACGTCAAGCAGGATCCTCGGCGGATCACGGTTGTCCGCAACATGGCTAACGAACTGCGGAGCGCCTGGGCCCAAATCGCCGCGAAAAACCCCGTAGAAACGGCAAACCGCCCGGCAATGGGCGTCAATATCGCCGGTTAAGGCCGGGGGGGAACCATGGCGGAAACACCAGCGGCCGGGCTTGGCCGGGAAGAACTAAACCAGAGGGTTGCCATTCTGCGCCGTTTTCGGGCGCTCCTGGCGGAACAGCGGGACCGTTTCCGCGCCTACCTGGAAGAACTGGACACGCAGAAAGACGTTATCGAAACCGGTAGCGCCGAAGAGCTTATTGCCCATGTCGAAATGGAAGAGAAGATCGTGGCGGATATCTTTGCCATTCAAAAAGTCATCGTCCCCCTGGACACTATGTACCGCAGCCTTTCCGCCCCGTCCGGGGCCGCCGGCAGCCCCGCCGCTTCCGGCCCTGCCGCCGATTCTGCCGGCGCCGAAACCGAGGTGCTGGGCCTTAAATCCGCCCTGGACAATCTGAAAAAAGAAGCGGTGATCCGTTCCGGCCGTAACAAGGAAATCCTTTCCCGCCGCCTGTTGGAAATGCGGGAAGAAATAAAATCCCTGCGGGCCAACCCGTACCGTTCCGGCGCTTACGCGGCGGGCAGCCGTTCCGCCGGCCCCAGCCTGGTGGATATTACCGGCTAAGGTAAAGAGTTTACACCCTGTCCTTCAGCGGCAGCCCAATGTTTCTGCATCTGATGGCCTGCTGGTTCATTCGGGAAACAACGACCGCGCCCAATGTTTCTGTTCCTGCGCTGACCAATGTACTATCAACAAACGCAGGCGGGAGTAGGCGGAAAGCTCATTGTCTATTACTGATTCAGAAAATATAGTTTTTGTTATTGTGTCTGTCAGATTGTCCGGAAGTTCAAGTATCCATCGACACAGGATAGACCCGTCCTGGTCAGTAACATACTTGCGGACAGCCTGCTGAAATACTTCAGAGTGCCGGCAGAGTAGAATGGTTTTTGGGAGTTTGCTTTTCACCCCTGACCGTGTTATCGAATGGATGTATTCTGCGGCGGATGCGGTTTCGTCCATAGCCAGCATCGAAGCCCGGGATTCGTCTTTCAGGAAGCCAACCAGGAGGGTGTAAAACTCCTTTTTGGTACCCAATATGGCGGCCATAGCCAAAACAATTTCGTCCCGAAGGTAGGGGGGCGGATTGGATCTTCTGAATATATCCAGAAGTACCGAAAGCGAATTTCGGGACCCATAGATCCCCAGGGCTTCAACGCCCATTATTTTAAGCCGGGGATTTTCACTGAACAAAATTATGTTTTCAATACGGGGGCGGAAATCGTGATCTCCAAGTTTGGCCAAAGC
>JAISMQ010000154.1 GCA_031276685.1 Treponema sp.
CCTCCAGCACCTCGTCCCAGCCGATGGCGATCTTGCCCCGCTCTTTGAGCATCCCGGCCAGTTTTACGGTGATCCAGCTTTGAAGCTCCCTGGCCTCGCCCAGGCCGGTCTCGCGCAGCCGCTCCCGGCACTTGGGGCACTCGTTCCAGCGGTTAAAGCGTACCTCGTCCCCGCCTATGTGGACGTAGCGCGAGGGGAAAAGCTCCCCCAGCGTGTCGAAGACCGCCGCCGCCAGATCGAAGATCCCGTCGTTCCCCGCGCACAGCACGTCCTCGAATATGCCGAAGCGATCCTCCACGCGGTAGGGCCCCCCGGTGCAGCCCAGCCCCGGGTAGGCGGCAAGGACGGAACCGGCGTGGCCGGGAAGGTCGATTTCCGGCACCACCTCGACATGCCGGGCCGCGGCGAAGCTTAGCACGTCGCGGATCTCGTCATGGCTGTAAAAACCGCCCAGGTACCGCCCCCGGCGTTTGTCGAAGCGGCGGGCGCCGATCTCCGTAAGCAGGGGGTAGGAGGGGACGGGGAGGCGCCAGCCCTGATCGTCGGTAAGGTGCCAGTGGAACACGCTGATGTGGTGCAGCGACAGGGCGTCGATGATCTTTTTGACGAAGGGGGCCGAGTAGAAGTACCGGGAACAGTCCAGCATAAAGCCCCGCCAGCCGAACCGGGGCCAGTCCTCGATTTCCATACAGGGGATGGCGTAGTCCCCGCGAAGGGCGGCGGAAAGGAACAACTGCCGCAGCGTCTGGAGGCCGTGGTAGATGCCCGCCCCGTCGGAAGCCTGTACCGTAATCTCCTCCGCCCCGACGCTCAGGCGGTAGTACTCGCCGCGCTCCGCCGGGGCCTCGAGGCGGAAGCAGCGGATCCAGCCCGGCTGGTCCGGGCCGGAAGGCAGGAAAGCTATGGACGAAAACTGGCTGCGGGCCGCATCCATTTCGGCCTTAAACGCCTCGTCACCCCCGATACCGGGGATCTGCCGGAAAACAAAGCGCCCCTCAAGCAGTTTTAGGGACGCGGGTTTGGGAATTAAATCTGTCATGCCTACAGTTTAGCCTATTTTGCACAGCCGGAGTCGGCGCCGGGGTTTTCCAGCAGGGCCAGGAACTGTTCCTCGCCGATAACGGGGATCCCCAGGCTCCGGGCCTTCGCGTTTTTGGCGGATCCCGACTCGGGATCGTTGGTCACCAGGTAGGACAGATCCTTGACCACCGAGGGCTTGGCGCTGCCCCCCAGGGCCCGGATCCTCTCCTCCGCCTGGCCGCGCTTCATCGTGCGGAGTTCCCCGGTAAAGCAAAAACTCCTGCCCCGCAGGGGCTGGGTTTCCGCCGCAGGCGGGGGCGCGATGCTGATGATCCCGGCGGCCAGGACCCGGTCCATCTCGGCGGCGGTTTCCGCAAGGCCGTCGCGGATGGTCCGGGCGCTAAGGTCCCCCAGGCCGTAGACCGCCGCCAGCTCTTCCGCCGTCGCGGCGCGGAGCTTGTCCAGCGTGTCAAAGCCCGCCTGGACCACCCGTTCCATGATAAGCTCCGCCACCCCTTCAAAATCAAACCCGGCGATAAAGGCGGCAAGCGGGAGCCGGCGGGGGCTCCGGATATGGCGCAGCACCTTGGCGGCGGAAAGCTCCCCCATGCGCTCGTAGTCGGCCAGTTCCTCCGCCTCCAGCGTGTAAAGATCGCCGATATGGCGGACCCGGCCCGATTCAAACAACTGGCGCAGGAGCTTTTCCCCCAGTTCGCGGATATCGAGGACGGAGATCCACTTTTCCAGCCGGTGGTGGAGCCGCTTGGGGCAGTCCGCGTTGGGGCAGAACAGGCGGGTCCCGCCGTCCTCCAGGGCGGCGCCGCAGCTTTTGCAGATTTTGGGGAACTCGATGTCCCGTTCCCCGGCGCCCTCCCCCGCCGCGGCGGCGCGGAGCTTTTCGAGCAGGGGGGCCGCCTGCTCCGGCGGGGCAAGGCTTTCGATCTTGGGGATAATCTCCCCCCGCTTTACCACGGTAACCACGGACCCCAGCCTGAGCCCCAGCGCCCGGATCATGTCGGGGTTGTTCAGGTTGGCCCGCTGCACCGTGGTCCCCGCCAGGCGCACGGGGTCCACGATGCCGATGGGGGTGTAGGTGGCCCCGGATTCGCTCCACTCGACGGCCCGCAGCACCGTCACGGCTTCCTCCAGGTCAAACTTAAAGGCGATCTGCTTTTCCGGCCGGGCGCGGCGGAGATCGGCCATGTCGGTACGCATGTCCTTGACGACGAGGCCGTCGATGTCGTAGGGCAGGCCGGCGCGGCCCTTTGCAACCTCCTCCCGGTAGGCGATCACCTCCTCCGCCCCGCAAAACTCCCGGCACACGGTAACGGTAAAGCCCCGCTTTTCGAGCCAGGCGATCTTCTCCGCCTCGCTGGAAAAATACGAATCGTCGCCGACGGCGGCGGCGTCGTAGGCGATAATACTCAGATCCTCGCAGCCCGCGCCGTCCTTGCGGCGCATGATCCCGTTGGCGGCGTTCCGGCAGTTGGCCTTGTCCCGGTACTTGCGCCGCCATACCTCGCGGGTCATCACCACTTCGCCGCGGACGCCGCCGCTAAACGGGACGCCGAGGGCGGGGACCGCCCCCTTCATGCGCAGGGCGTTGGGGGTGATATTGTCCCCCACGGCCCCGTCCCCCCTCGTAACGGCCTGTTCCAGTACGCCGCCCCGGTACTGCAGTTCAAGGCTGGCCCCGTCCAGTTTGTACTGGACCATGTAGGAGGGGCACGGCGTTTTGGCCGCCCAGGCGCGGAAATCCTCGGGGTTGGCGGCCTTGTCCTGGCTCCCCATGGGGATAAGGTGCCGCGCCTTGGGGAAGCCGTCGGCGCTGTCCGCGCCGATTTTTTTCAGCAGGGGGTTGTCCGGGTCCAGGGCCTTTAGCTCGTCCCAGAGGCGGTCGAATTCGGCGTCGGAGATCTCCGCCTCCCCGTCGTAGTAGGACCGCTGGTACCGTTTGACCAGGCGCTCCAGCGCGGCGATCCGCGCCCGGCGGGGTTCTTCACGTGTCTTTGACAAAGTACAGCTCCCAAATTTTGTGGCCTTTCGCCAGGCCCTTGGCTTCAAATTCCGTCCGGGGGCGCCAGGGCAGGGGCGGGGCGAAGCCTGCGGCTTCACTGCGGCCGGCGGCGTAGGGGTTGCGCAGCTTCGCCGTGGCGGAAAGCTCCGCCAGCGCCCACCCGGCGTAATCCTCTGAGTCGGTTACCAGGTAAATATAACCGCCGGGCCGCAGCTTGTCCGCCAGCAGGCCGGTAAACGGCCGGGTAACCAGGCGGCGCTTGTGGTGCCGCTTCTTGGGCCAGGGATCGGGGAAAAAAATGTGGAACGCCGCCGTGGAACCGTCGCCGATCATCCGTTCCAGCGTTTCCACGGCGTCATGCTCGACAATCCTGATATTTTCCAGGGAATCCCGTTCGATCTCCCGCAGGAGCCGCCCGATTCCCGGCTTGTACACCTCGATCCCCAGGTAATTCCGGTCCGGGTTTTCCCGCGCGATCCGGGCGGTGGCGGTCCCCATGCCAAACCCGATCTCGACGGTAACGGGCCGGGAATTGCCGAAAAGGGCGGGGTAATCCGCAATCGCGGCGGAAAAGGGGACGCGGTAACGGGGGAACCAGGCGTCGTAGGCCCGCCGCTGGGCGGCGCTTAGCCTGCCGGAGCGGAGGACGTAGCTCCTGATGCCCCGGTGAAAACCGTCCGGCGGCGAAGCGCCGTCCGTTTGCCGCGTTTCGCGCATAAAACCTCCGCGCAAACTGCCAAAGCGGCCCGGGAATCGGCCCGCTAACGGACGGGGACCAGCGCGGTAAGGGCGCTGGTGGAATATTCGCGGTCCTCCGCCCAAAGGGCGACGGCCCTGACCTGGGACGACAAGTTGAGGGAGGCGACAGAGCCGGACAGCCCCTCAAGCCGGACGGTCTGTACGGGCAGCCCCTGGCTGTCGTAACCGATAATCCTGTTTTCCGGGTAGCGGGATTCCGCCCGGTACTGGGCGTCCCGCAGCTCCAGGGCCGGGAAGGGGAACCGGCTGCCCGCCGGGGCGTCGAACGTAAAATGGCGCTCCGTCTTTTCCCCCCCCTTGTTTACCAGCACCGCCCGGTACTGCCCCCGGGGCAGGGCCTCCCCGCCCGACATGGCGATGCTCCGGCTGCCAATCCACGTGCGGCCCTCCTCGTCGTAGCGGATCCAGTCGTCCCCGGCCAGGGTCCAGCACAGCCCTTCGCGGTCGTGGTACAGCCTCAGCTCGTCCAGGTTTTCCACGCCGTCGTCGTCGCGGGGGATCACGAAAAAGCTGAACCGCTCTTCCGGCCCGTTCTCCCCCTGGTAGAACACCAGTTCGAGAAAACCGAAATCAATGGACGGTTCGGCGCGGGAACAGGAGAAAAAAAACGCGCACAAAAGGACGCAGAAAAGAGACGCCGCCCTATCGCGCCGGTGGACCCCGCGCTTAAAAAAAACAGGCCGGAAAAAACCGCCCCGCGCCTTCCGGCCTCCCCGTCGTTGTTCCACGGCAAACCCCCTACGCCACTACTATACCCGCCGGGAGCGCTAAAAACCAGAGGGCGCCTTCAGGGCCGGCGCATGGAAACCTGCGGCAGACAGAAAAAACGGGGGGCGTCTTCAGGCGGGCGTTTTTCAAAACCCGGTGAATTTTGGGAAATCCTCAAGTATTTGCGCTTTGCTGC
>JAISMQ010000272.1 GCA_031276685.1 Treponema sp.
AGCGGGCTGGCCGCCAGACTGGAAGCGCGGGCCAAGGCCGAGGGCAAAAAGGCCGCCTGGAAAGAGGTTTTGGAGATGTTGAAACAGGGTTACACGGTGGAGCAGCTTGAGCGGATGGCCCCCCCGGAAGCCGACTGAAAAGCCCGGGGCCGGTTTGTATTTTTTAGGGTACGCATGGGGGCTTCCCCAAAACTAACCGGGTTTTGGGAAAAGCGCTTTTTAGATACAATACAACAGTGTGGGAATTTTTAATGAATCCAGAAGGAGGGAACAGCTTATGACGCAGCGTGAATGTCTTGGGGCGCTTTTTCATTACGGTAATTACGATCACCTGCCCGTGGTCCACTTTGGCTGGTGGGACGAGCTTTTGCAAAAATGGCGGGACGAAGGGCACCTTACCAGCGATGAAATCAACGGCGCCTGGGATGGCAGTGAAAAGGACCGCGCCATAGGCCGGAAACTGGGTTTCGATTTTAACTACTACACCACCTTTGGCGCCGGCGGCGGCCTTATGCCGGCCTTTGAGTCGAAGGTCATCAAAGAACTTCCCGACGGCAGCAAGCACGTCATGGGCGGCGATGGCGTTATTGTCCTTTCAAAGCCCGGCACCCAGGGCATCCCCTCGGAGATCGGCCACAGCCTGGTGGATCGCAAAAGCTGGGAGGATCTGTACCTTCCCAAACTCCAGTGGAACGAGCAGCGGCTTGACGAGGACCGGGTCAGGCGCATAGCCCGGGAAGCCAAAGAACGCGCCGAACCCCTGGGGCTCCATTTGGGGAGCCTCTTCGGCAATATCCGCAACTGGATGGGCATTGAGGGCGTGAGCTATCTCTACTCGGACGATGAAGACCTCTACGATGAAATAATCAGAGTTAACGCGGAACTGCAGTACCGGGGGGCGGAGAAGGTTATTTCCATTGCGGAAAGCGTTGCGCCTTCCGCAGGGGATGTGTTCGACTTTGGCCATTTCTGGGAGGATATAGCCTTTCGGAACGGCCCCCTGGTTTCGCCCGCGATCTTTTACGAAAAGCTGGGCCCCCACTACAAGCGCCTCTGCGATCTGTGCCGGAACCATGGCATCGACATCGTTTCGCTGGACTGCGACGGCGATCCGGCCGCGCTCATTCCGACCTGGCTTGAAAACGGCGTGAACACCATGTTCCCCATCGAGGTTGGCGTCTGGGGCGGCAGCTTTGCCCCCTGGCGGGAACGGCACGGCAAGGATCTGCGGGGCGTGGGGGGCATGGACAAGCACGTCCTTGCCTCGGACCGGGCCGCCATTGACCGGGAGATCGAACGCCTTAAACCCATTGTGGAACTGGGGGGCTACCTTCCCTGCCCGGACCACCGTCTGCCGCCCAACACAATCTGGGAAAACGTGCAGTACTACTGCGATAAATTCCGCGAAACGTTCAAGTAGAAGTTTTTCCAAAATCAGACAGGTTTTGGGTAAGGTTCCGGACAATGGGGAGGCAGAGACATGGTTCCCGATTCGGTAATACCCGCCGCCGAAAAAGAATACCTGCGGGAACTGGCAAAGAAACTGCTTGACTACGCCAATCTCCCGGTTATGGCCGAACGGAAACGGCTCTGGTATCTCCACAACCGGCTGGAAGGGGAGCGGCCCATGGTGGTGATGGAGGAGATCACTTTTATTGGCGATATTCTTCCGCCGCCCCGCTGCGGGCACCCGCTGGCCGCCCGTGTGGAACGGCAGCTCCTCCAGCCCATTGCCGCCTACGAAGCGTTTGACGATGACAAGGTGCTGCCGGATTTCTTTGCCGTTAATTACCCCATCGGCGCCGAATTTCTCGGTCAAAAACAGAAGCATGTCCATGCTTCAGGCGGGCCCGGTTTCCATATTGAGCCCGTCTTTGAAACTCTGGAGGACGGGCTTCCCCTGCTGCGCCCTTCGGAGTACCGCTGCGATACGGCGGGCCTGGAGGCCTACGAGCAGGCCGCAGGAGACCTTTTGGGGGATATACTGCCGGTAGTGCGGAAGAACGCCTTTAACGACTGGTTCATTACCCCCACCGCGCATGTGGTGAACCTGATGGGCATGGAAAACATGTACTGCGCCATGATGGCGGAGGCGGAAAGTTTCCATCGGCTTATGCGCCTGGTAACCGACGATCTGAAACGCTGCCTGCGCTGGCAGGAAGAGCAGGGTCTTTTGATTCTGAACAACGGCAACGACTACATGGGTTCGGGTAGTTTTTGTTTTTCCGACGAGCTTCCGGCGGCGGGCTTTTCCGGGCTTGTCCGTTCCCGCGACCTCTGGGGGCACATCAACAGCCAGGAGAGCATCGGCATTTCCCCGGAACAGTTTGCCGAATTTATCTACCCCTATTACGAGGAACTGGCCCGGGAATACGGCCTGGTGTACTACGGCTGCTGTGAGCCGGTCCACGCCTACTGGGACGGCAGCCTTGGCCGCCTTCCCAATCTGCGGAAAATATCGATTTCCCCCTGGTGTGACGAGGAAGCCATGGCGGAACGTCTGGCAGGCGGCAGGGTCATCTACTCCCGCAAGCCCTCCCCCAACTTTATTGGGATAAAGGCGGAATTTGACGAAGCCGCCTTTACCGCCTACATGCAAAAAACCGCCGCCGCCGTAAGGGGCCGCTGCCGGGCGGAGTTCATCTTCCGGGACATCTACAGCCTTCACGGCAACCTGGCCAAGACCCGCCGGGCGGTGGAAATAACCCGGCATATCGCGGAAGGCATGTACAGGTAGAAATCCAGGGGAAAATTTCGATTTTTTTGCAATTTTTTTGCTTGACAGCTTCCCGCTACCCCTGGTACAATTTCATATTCTGGATGGGTTTTCCCCTGGCCGGGGCGGGAAATTTCTTCCTGGCCCTGCGGGGGAAGAGTTTTCGATATAAGGAGGTATTCCTGTGTTGTGGAAAAACCGTAATTCCTTGTGCTGTAATGAACTAGCCCCC
>JAISMQ010000278.1 GCA_031276685.1 Treponema sp.
ATGCCGTGGGGCTTTAATTCCTTCCACAAGCCTTCGGCCAGAACGGCGTTAAAGGCCTTGGTGGCGGCGTAGGCCGCCAGTTTCGGAGTCCCCTGCGCGCCGGCGAGGGAGGACATCAGTACCACGCCTCCCCGGCCCCGCGCTATCATCGGCGGGGTCAGCAATTTTGTCAGCAGCAGCGGGGCCTTCACATTGACCGCCGTGGCCAGGGCCAACTGTTCTTCCGAAAGATCTTCAAACAAACCGATGGGCGCAAAGGCGGCGTTGTACACCAGGAGGCCCACCGAAACGCCCAGGCCCGTGACGATGCTTTTTGTTTTTTCATAATCGGCCAGATCCACCGCGCGGCAGAGAACCGCCACCTTGTACTGTTCTTTAAGGCGGCGGGCGGCGGATTCCTGCCCCTGCTTCGCCCGGGCCAGGAGTACCAGGCCGAGTCCCCGCCGGGCCAGCGCCTCGGCAAAGGCCCCGCCCAATCCGTAGGAAGCGCCGGCAACCAGCGCATAGGGCCCGTATTTTTCCCTGAACCGCGGATCCGTTTTGTTGTGTCCCATCAAAACAAGTTAGCCAAAAGCAAAGGGGCCTTGTCAAGGGTTTCCGCCTTGGCGCCCAGGGTCAGCGCATATAAAAAAATGGGGAAAGCGGTATATTTGGCATGGTTTTCTGGGAGGGGAGCCATGGGACAAGAACAACAACCGGCACTGATGCCCATTATGACCTATTTTTCGGTCATACGGGACCCCCGGATAACGCGCAATAAACTGTATCCGCTCTATGAAGGCATCGTCATTACCATTCTGGCGGTTATCGCCCTGGCCCAGGGGTGATAAGCCGGATAGCGCCGGAGGAGATCGAGCAGTGTTTTATAAATTGGGTGCGGGCCATTAAGCGGGAGTATGAACGGGAAGTGGCGGACGTAAAGTCCGAAGCGATAGACGGGAAGACGGTCCGGGGGCACTTCAAGGCGGGAGGGAACGCGCTGCATATCGTAAGCGCATGGGCAACGGAGAACCGGCTGGTATTCGGGCAGGTGAAGACGGAGGAAAAGAGTAACGAAATCACCGCGATACCGGCCTTGCTCGAATCGTTGGATATTTCCGGCTGTATCGTCACGATTGACGCGGCGGATTAAAATCCGAGGGCTGCCAGAAAGCGATAGCGGCGGATATCGTGGCAAAACACGGGGGCTACACCCTGGCCCTGAAAGAGGATCACCGGGAAGTCTATGCCGAAGCGCGGGAACTGTTTGAAAGTATTGACGAACCGTCCTGTAACTTTCCTTTAATTCAATCATTGCCCCCGGCTTGCCTACAAACCGGGGCGGAGGATGCGGAACCCACGGTCGCTGCTCCGGCGAGACGGCGTGTCGTAGCTCCGGTAGGCGGAACGGATGTAAGTGGCCGAACTGCTCCAGCCCCCGCCGCGAGCCACGCGGAAAGACCCCGAGGACGCGCCACGGGAGTCAGTTTGAGTCCCGCTTGAGTAGCTCCCGTACCAGTCCCAGCACCATTCCCATACGTTCCCGCTTATGTCGTAGATCTCCAGGCTGTTCGGCTGTTTTGTCCCTGCCGGATGGGTGCGGCTCCCGCTGTTCCCGCCATACCAGGCGACCGCGTCGGGACTGTTTCCCCCGGCGTATTCAAAGACCGTGCCGCCTTTGTTCCCCCCCCCTTGCCGCGTACTCCCATTCCGCCTCAGTGGGCAGCCGGTACCCCGACGCGTTGAAATCGCAGGTGACGGCGTCCCCGCTCCCCCGGTACGCGGGAATTAAGCCTTCTTTCAGGCTCCGTTGGTTGCAGTATTCAATCGCGTCGTTCCAGCCTACGTTTTCCACCGGAAGATTGTCCCCTTTAAACCCGCTGGGGTTGCCGCCCATCACCTCCACCCACTCCTTCTGGGTCACTTCGTACTGCCCCATATAGAAACGCTTCACCATCACGGAATGGACCGGCCTTTCATTCGAATTGCCGTTGGCACTCCCCATCTGAAAGGTCCCCCCTTCCACCAGGACCATTCGGGATGGTGGACCGGGCTGCCGGGGCGGGGCCGCGGGCGCGGCGGCTGTTTGGGGCGCGGGCTGCGCCGGAGGGGCGGCGGTGTGGACCGGGGCGGGCCGGGCGCCCAGATAGGCGGTGTCGTAGAACTGGCTGTACACCGCCGGGCGCTGGCTTCCCCCGGAGACCCGGGCCACGTCGCCGCCGGTCAACCGGAACATCTCGCTCACCTCCAGACCGGGGGTTTGCAGATTCTTCAGGAGCTGCCCGGTAAAAAGGCCGTTCCGCCCCTCCCCGTCCGCGGCAGCACTCCCCGCGCTGGTGGCGTACACGATGATGCTGTCCGCGGGCTGGTTCCCCACCACCTGAAGGCCCCGGGCCCCGCTCCGCCGCCAGCTAAAGGGGTTGTCCCGGCAGGCGTCCAGCACCACCACGTTCAGGGCGTTCCCCGCGGCGTTCAACTCGTCCAGTACTGCCTGTACGGACACCGCCCGGTCCCGGAGGTACGCCTCGCTGCGGATATCCGCATCCACCGGGATAAAGTAGTTTTCCCCCCCGGACTGGACGCCGTGGCCCGCGTAGAACAAAAAGCCGTAGGCCCCCTTCGACGCCCTCAGCCGCCGGCTGAAGGCTTCCACCGCCTCCTCCATCCGGACCCGCCCGGCGTTGGTTACAAGTTCCACCCGAAAGCCCAGCCCCCGCAGGGCGGCAGACACGTCGTTGGAATCGTTCACCGGGTTGTTGAGCCTTCCCACCGTGGTCTAGGCCCCGTTCCCGATGACCAGCGCGTGTTTCTCCTGCGCCTCAAGCGGCGCCGGCAACAGCAGCGCCGCCGCCAGGATCGCAAAAAACCCGCCGTACCGTCTCATCCTTCACCTCCCCGAAAAAAATCCGGCGTATAGTACGCCTGTTCCAAAAACTGAAGTGGTGGAACAACTTCAAATACCACAAAAGCAGAAAAAAGTCCACGGATACCCGTCCGCAGGCGTTTCCCCCATAAAAACAAACCTCCAAGGTGAGGAAGGCAAATAAGGAAAAGAAAAAATCCTCTTCATTCCTCATTGAGGCTGTCCCAAAACTTCAGTTTTTGGAACAGCTTCCTTAGATTTAATAGAAAAACCGGGCTTTTGACCGGTTTTTCCAGGAGTTTGTTCAAAACCAACCGGGTTTTGGAACAAGCTCCATTATTAATTCTTCCTCCGCTCCCCTTCTTCGCCTTTCGCGGTTACCATTTTTCATTTTCACGTATCGCCTGCGTGGAGTTTGGGCAATTCACTTCGTACATTGCCCCGGTTCTTCGAACCACAGGCCGATAGCCCGTCCCGCGCTTCCCTCAAAGCAGGCGTATCATGACCAAAACCCGCCTCCGCCGTGAAATTCTCTGTATAAAAATCCCTATGGGATTTTTATTACGGAATCACCGCGCTCAGTACGGGCCCAAACGGCCCCTGCCCTTCTTCCCGGCCCTTGGCGTTCTCGTATCGAAGGCAGAAGTACACCCGGCTGCCCGATTCCCCCTCGAAGTTAAAGCACTCCTTCTTCCGGCGGCTGAAGATCGAGTTGAGCAGGCCGCTGCCCTGTTTCGGCTCCCCCGTGACGGGGGAGTGCCGTTGGGGGTCGAAGGGCCGCAAAACGCCGGGAATTTTTTTCT
>JAISMQ010000287.1 GCA_031276685.1 Treponema sp.
AAGGCCGTGGGGGTAGTTAAGCCGCAGATCGTCCTTCGTGGTAAAGGGCAGCCGCTCGATGTCTTTAAGGCTGTGGATGTCCACGGGCTTTACCCCCAGGGCGTCCATCTTTTCCCGGTAAAAGGCCACATTGGCGTAGAGCATTTCCACAAGGTTTTTCAGATTGGCAAGCTGGAGCTTTTGCCGGACCGCCGTGTCCATACATTCGTATTCGGGGTTAAAAATCATGGTACCTTCCTTTTTTGCACTGTTGAATTTTACAGCAGTCCCAGTATACCAAAAAACAGGGCTGTTGAGAAGGGAACAAAAGCGTTATACTTCCCTAAAAATATGGGAACAGCATCAACCCCGGTGTTCGTGAAGGCCGAACAGCCGGACAGCCCCGGCCCGCCGCTTAAATTTTCATACGCCGTGCTGGGCATCCTGGCGGCGGTACTGGCGGGAACCGCGTTTATAATCCTCCTGCGCCCCCCGGTCCTGGAGCCAGGCCCCCTGCGGGTAAACCTGCGGGACTACCCGCTCTACATAAAAAAAGGTTTTGACCGGGAAAGCATAAACCGGAACCCCGCCCTGCTGCCCTGGGACGCGGTGCTGGACGCGGGGGAGACGGAACCCGCCCTGGTAAAGAACCTGGTAGCGCAGGAACAGCGGCGGTCCTTTCTTTCCCCCGCCGGGGGCCGGGCGGAGGAATTCACGTTCCTTATTGCCTTTGACATGGACGCGGCCCGGCTGGGCCTGATCGGGGGGAGCCCCCCGGTTTTTCCGGGCCTCTTTCTTGCCGCCATCGGGGACAACTGGGAGATCTACCTAAACGGGCAGTTGGCGGCCTCCCGCGTGTTCACGGATCCGGCCGGGCGGATCGCGAAGCACCAGTCGCAGCGCAGCGTCGTTCTTTCTCTGGGCCGCGAACTGTTCAGGGAGGGGGAAAATTACCTGGGCATACGGATCATCGGTTCCCCGGTCAGTAGTTCCACCGGGTTTTTTTACGTGTCCCCCTACTACATCGACGATTACCAGATCGCTGCGGCCCAGTCCCTGGATCAGAGTACCCTTATCTGTTCCACCGTGTACGTCTTTGTGGGGCTTTACTACCTTTTGCTGTTCTATATGCGGCGGAAGGTACGGTACAACTTCTACTACAGCCTCTTTTCCATCGCGGTGGCCATCTACTTCCTCTGCAGGAACCCTATTATCTACGGGGTTATCGGCAATTCCGATACCACGTTCCGCCTGGAGTTTGTTTCCCTTTACGGCCTGTCGTTCCTCTTCGGGGCCTTTTTGGAAGTGCTGAGCAACAACCGGCTGAGCCCCGCAATCAAAATCTACGGTGTTTTTTGCGCCGTCCTTTCCCTTGGGTCCTGCGTTTTTTCCATGGAGTTTGCCGATGACGCCCTGCGCGTGTGGCAGATCGGCGGCGTAGCCTTTTTCTTCTACTTTGTCGTCCACGCCGTTATCATTTCTTTTATCCGGCGGGTACTGGCCGTGAAAAAAGAGATGTTCCGGGATCAAAAAAATTCCGCGCTAAAGGCTGCGGCTTACAACCTGCTTCAGACCCCCCAGGGCAATATCGTTATCATTCTCTTTGTCCTTATCGTAATCCTGGGCTATGACGTTGTGTCCGCCATGCTGTTCCACACCGGGGTGGTCTATTCGCGGTACAGCTTCTTTTTCTTTAACGTTTTTTCCGCCCTGGTGCTGGCACGGCACCTGGCCAGTTCCTACAACCAGACCAGGGAGCTTAACGCGGTTCTGGAGGCCACCGTCCAGGAACGGACAAAGGCCCTGGCAGAACAGGTAAAAATAGCGGAATCCGCATCCCGCGCCAAAAGTGAATTTATGGCGACCATGAGCCACGAGATCCGCACCCCTCTTAACGCCATCATCGGCTTGTCGGACATAGAGCTGCGCAAGAATTTGGATCCGGACACCTTTCAGGCCCTTAAAAAAATACGCGGCTCCGGGTCAACCCTTTTGGGTATCATCAACGATATTCTGGATATTTCCAAAATCGAGGCAGGAAGTTTTGAGATTATCCCTGTGGAGTACAGTACGGCGGTCCTGCTGAGCGACGCGGCCAGGCTTAACGCGGTTCGTATCGGCGACAAGCCCATTACCTTTGAGCTTGAAGTGGACAAAAATCTGCCCAGAAAATTCTTTGGCGATGAACTGCGGATAAAACAAATACTGAACAACCTGATCTCCAACGCGATTAAGTACACCAGGGAGGGAAGGGTACGGCTGGAGGTCTACCGGGAAGGGGAAAACGTTCTGGTTTTCCGGGTAAGCGATACGGGGATAGGGATACGGAAAGAAGATATTGGACGGCTTTTTATCGAGTACAGCCAGCTTGACGCCAGGGCCAACCGGAAAATAGAAGGTACGGGGCTTGGCCTTGCCATTACCAGAATGCTCCTGGAACTGATGGGCGGCACAATTACTGTGGAAAGCGAGTACGGCAAGGGTTCTGTTTTTACCGCCTGCGTCCCCCAGCAGCCGGCCGATCCCACCCCGCTGGGCAGGGACTGGGCGGAAAAACTCAAGGCCCACGAGTATTTTGACGCCGAAGAAGAAGCCCGGCCCATTCCCGCCTCCATGGCCGGCAATATCCGGGTGCTGGTGGTGGACGACGTGGAGATAAACCTGGATGTAGCCAGGGGGCTTCTGGAACCCTACGGCCTTACCGTGGACACCGTTCTGAGCGGCCGCGAGGCGGTAGAAAAGGTGCGGCACGGGGAACCCCGCTACGACCTTATCCTTATGGACCACATGATGCCGGAAATGGACGGCATGGAGGCGGTCCGGATTATCCGCAGCGAAATTGATTCAGACTACGCCCGGAACATTCCCATTGTGGCCCTTACCGCCAATGCCCTGGCGGGAAATGAAGAAATGTTCCTGGCAAACGGCTTTAACGGCTTTATCTCCAAACCCATCGAAATTAAACGGTTGGACGAACTGCTAAAAAATCTGGTACAACCGGAAATTCCCAAAACTCCGTAAGCGGGGGAGGTAATGAGTTATACGCAAACGGCATATGAGCCTCCGCAGTATTGTAGTGGGCAGGGGAATGTGATGGAGTTTGTTGATATAAAACAAAATTTACTTGAAGATGGAAAAATTGTGCGGTGGCCCAAAAAAACCGCCGACAAGAATGCCGTTCTTGGATATATCGCTGTAAAAATACCTGTCGATGAAAAATTTTCAGAGGCCGAAATGAATGAAATAATAATGAAAAATATTATTTTTGATGATTATGTGCTGATCAGGAGAGAATTGATAGAGAAAGGGTATTTAAATAGAACCAAAGATTGCAGGGAATATTGGCGAATTATGTAAATAGTGTTTTTTCGGGAGGTCTGTCCATAATGTGTCTACATTATGGACAGACTCTAAATATATCCGCAAGCCAGTTTTGGGGCATGAATAGTTTTCAAGGGGTACCAGGCACCGAATTCCCGAATTCGCCGTAGTTCCGGATAATACCTCCGGGGTTCATAAAAATTCCCTTGACACAGCGCATGAAATGAATATACATTTATGTATAGACAGGGGATACGAGTGGATGTATACATGGCAGGAGGAAAAGAACCGGGCGAACAAGGAAAAACACGGTTT
>JAISMQ010000027.1 GCA_031276685.1 Treponema sp.
CCCCCGCCCTGGAAGTACGAAATTTTGGCCAGCGACATAAGCCTAAAGTGCCTTATGACCGCCAAAGAAGGCTTCTACGCCGATTCCCGGATCGTGGGGGTCCCCGACAATTACCTAAAAAAATATTTTGATAAAGTGGACGGCGGCTATAAAATTCACGCGGATATCATGTCCCGGATACGGTTCGACTACCATAACCTGGCCAACGACTCGGGGCAGCGGAACCTTGATCTGGTGTTCTGCAGGAACGTGATCATATACTTTGACGAAACCGCCCAAACTGCGGTAATCAACAGGTTTTGGGATTCCATGGCCAATAAGTCCTTTTTGTTTATCGGACATTCGGAGTCCCTTTTTGGCATGAAGACTAAATTTGAATTTGTAAAGACCGAGTGGGCGACCTTTTACCGGAAATCCCTGTAAGTTCCGGCGGAAGGCGGGGTTTCTGAAAGGGAAAGGCGGGCGAATTCCTGGCACAAGGCACGGCGCCCGGGTACAGCGGATGCCCGCTGCAAGGCAAGGAGCAATGTGTGGCCGATGAAATATCAGTTCTAATCGTGGACGATTCCGCGTTGATGCGTAATTTGATAGGCAAAATGGTAGAGACGACGCCGGGGCTGGCGATTGCCGACAAGGCCATGAACGGGCGTTTTGCCCTGGACAAGATACCAAGGGTGAATCCCGATGTCATAGTTCTGGACCTGGAAATGCCGGAGATGAACGGGATCGAGTTTCTGCGGGAACGGAAAAAGCAGGGCATCGAAATTCCCGTGATCATCCTCTCCTCCATCGCCGCCAAGGGCGCGGCAATTACGATGGAGGCCCTGTCCCTGGGGGCCAGCGACTTTATCCAGAAGCCTTCGGGGTCAATTTCCGAGGACATCCACACCGTCAGGGACAATCTGGTCGGGCTGCTGCAGAGCTACGGCAGCCAGTACCGCAGGACCCACGGCAAAAAGATCGCGCCCGCCGGCGAGGCCAAGCCTGCGGAAAGCACAAGCAAGGGCGCGGTTACCATCGCCTCGATCCTGGAACTCAATACCGCCCACTCCACCAGCCCTTCCAAACCCCCCACGCAGTTGCGCAAACCCGCCAAGACCGAGGTCGTGGCTATCGGTATCTCCACGGGGGGGCCGGACGCCCTGCGGGTGGTCTTTTCCAAGCTGGACACGGATCTTAACGTGCCCATCGTGGTGGTCCAGCACATGCCCGCCGGGTTTACCAACGAGTTCGCCAAAAGCCTGGACCGGATCTGCCCGCTGGACGTAAAGGAAGCGGAGGACGGGGACCCCCTTGTCCCCGGCCGCATCCTTATCGCCCAGGGGAACAAGCACCTGGAGGTGGGCCGCAAGGGTTCCGCCGTGGTGGCCCGCCTTTCGGACGCCCCGCTGGTAAGCGGGCACCGGCCCAGCGCGGACGTGCTGTTCGCCTCCGTGGCCCTGACCTTCCAGAACCACGCCCTGGGGGTGATCATGACGGGGATGGGGCGGGACGGCGCGGCCCAACTGGGGACCATCTACAAGGAAGGGGGGCTTACGCTGGGCCAGGACGAAGCCAGCGCGGTGGTTTACGGCATGCCCCGTGTCGCCTACGAACTGGGCCATGTGCAGGAGCAGGTCCCCCTGGAAAAGATGGCCCGCCGTATCTGCGACATCGCCAAGACCAACCGCTAGGAGCCCGCCGCTGAAAGCTGACGGCAATCAATGATAATCGGCATAGATATTGGCAGCACCACCACCAAAACCGTCTCCGTGGAGGACGGCGCCCTGACGCGGAAGATCAAAACCCGCGCCCAGGACGCGGTTACATCCGCCGCCGGGGCGCTGGGGAAGCTGCTCATCGAAAACGATATTGAAATTTCGTCTATCGCGGGGATTGCCATTACCGGCGCCGGGGCGTCCAAAATAAAAAACGACATATTCGGCATCCCCACGCGGAAGGTTGACGAGATACAGGCCATCGGCACGGGGGGGCTTTTCCTGGCCCAGGCCCGGAACCCCGCCGCGGACCCAATCGTTATTACCAACGCGGGTACCGGCACGGCGATTATCCGGGCGGGGAACGGCGGCATTACCCACCTGGGGGGCTCCGGCGTGGGCGGGGGCACGATCTACGGGCTGGCGAAAAAACTGCTGCCCACCGCCGATTTTAGCGGCATCATGGAACTGGCGCAGGGCGGGAGTCTGGAGCAGGTGGAGCTGCTTCTGGAAGACATTACCGATACGGAGATCAGCTTTCTGGGCCGCCAGGCCACCGCCGCCAACTTTGGCAAGATGCTGGACAGCGCCGGCAATTCCGACATCGCCCTGGCGATCCTCAACATGGTCTACCAGGTTATCGGCATGATCTCCGTCTTCGCCGCCCGCAGCGCCGGTGTGGACCGGGTCGTCGTTACCGGGAACGGCGGCAACAACCCTGTGGGGAAGCAGATACTGGAAACGATAAGCGGCATGTACGGGATCAGCTTTGAATACCCCCAGGACGCGGAATACACCACCGCCGTAGGGGCCGCCCTATGCTGGGAAAACGCCGCCGGCAAGCCGGCCCGGTCTTAGCGCCGGAGCGCAAACAGTCCTGCTGGACAACATGAACTAAATATTGAACAAAATTCTGCCCCGTGGCATTATAAGAATATGGGTGGCCAACCGGCGTCGTTGAATGTGGAAAGCGATGAGCCTGTACACGAAAACGAAGCATCTTTGACCCGGCAATTGATTACCTATATAGGGAACAAACGGGCGCTGCTTGGGTTTATTGGGAATGGCGTAAGAATAGTACAAAACAAGCTGGGAAAAACAAAGCTGGATATTTTTGATGTTTTTAGCGGTTCCGGCGTTGTGTCAAGATTTTTCAAACGGTATTCAAACCTGCTAATCGCAAACGATTTGGAAAAATACGCCGCGCTGATAAACCAGTGCTATCTGACGAATACCAGCTCGATAAACCTTACGGAATTAAAAAGTATTTACCGGGACATGATAAACAGCGCCAATAATAATTTGCGCAGCGGGCTTATCGGGGAACTGTATGCGCCCAGGGATGAAAACAACATCCAGGCGGATGACAGGGTGTTTTATACGATGCGTAACGCCATGTATATCGATACGATTAGGCAGTTGATTGACAGCGTACCGGAAAACTACAAAAAATATTTTCTTGCGCCGCTGCTGTCGGAAGCGTCCATCCACGCCAACACTTCGGGCGTGTTTAAGAGTTTCTATAAAAACCGCGAGACGGGCCTGGGCCAATTTGGCGGCCGCAACCGGGATGCGCTGTTTAGAATTAGGGGCGATATAGTTTTGCCGTTCCCCGTGTTCAGCA
>JAISMQ010000069.1 GCA_031276685.1 Treponema sp.
GGAGCCCCGGACCCCGAAGCGGGAAGCGCGAAAAGTTCCCCCGCCGCGCTGGCGTTCAGGCGGTCCGGTTCCAGAACCGGGCAGCGCAGCACCCCGGCCCCCGCGTACAGGGCGGCGGCATCGCGCAGGAACCGGCTTAGGCCGGGGCGGGTGTTGGGGTAACGCGCCCGCGAATCACCCGCGCCCCGCGCTACCCTCTCCTCTGGCGAATCCCCCGCGTCCTGCGGGTCCCCCGCTTCTTGCAGATCACCCGCGCCTCGCGGGTCCTCCGCGCCCAGGGGGGGGATAAGGCCAATCTGAACGTAGGCCGGCCAGGATTCGCCCAGGGCCTGCGGGCCGGGGTCCGCGCTCTGCTGGCCGGGCCCCGCAGCCGGAAGGCCGGGGGCCTGGCCCCGCCCATCCGCCAGGGCGGGGAGCAGGAGGCCGAAAAAGGTGTCGTTGTCCAGGATGCGGTCCCCGTCAAGGGCGGGGAAGCCCAGTTTGGCGTCTTCGCCCTCCTTGGCGCCGATCTTTTTTTCCAGCGCGGCCTGCAGGGCTTCGATCAGGCCGCCGTCCCCGCGTTCCAGGGGGAAGCTGCCGCTGATGAACAGCCGTTCCCGGGCGCGGGTCATGGCGACGTAGAGGAGCCGCCGCAGTTCCGCCGCCGCCTTCCGCCGTTCTTCCAGGCGGTCCCGCTCGTAGAAAAAATTCCGTTTGACTTTATCAAGGCCCGCGCATTCCGGCGGCATCGGCGGGTTAAACGAAACCTGGTCCGTACCGGAACAGTACAGGTCCCCGTAGTTTTTCGCGCCGCCCCGCTTGCCGCAGCATACGATAAACACCGCCTTGAATTCCAAGCCCTTGCTCTTGTGGACCGTGAGGAGCCGGACCGCCCCGCCCCGTTCCAGGGGGATCTCCGTATCTTCCAGCGGTTCCTCCCGTTCCCGCAGGGCATCCAGGCGGTCGCTAAAGGCCGCCACGCCCAGGCCCTGTTCGTCGGCTTTGAGGGCCTGGCTGTAGAGGTAATCGAAAAGTTCCCGGTGGGCGCGGGTTCCGGCGTTCCAGAGGGTTTCGTAACGGTAGCCTTCCCGGTACCAGAGATCGCTTAGCAACTGCCCGATTGAAAGCCCGGCGGCTTTTTCCCTGACCCTCCGGTAGAGTTCCCGCCCCCGCTCCCAGGCAAGGCGGTCCCCTTCGTCCGGCAGGGGCGGGATCGCGGCGAAGGGCCAGTCCCATTCATCGGACTCAGTTTCCCCCTTCTCCCGTTCCTCGCTAAGGCAGGCGGCGCAGATCGATGCCCCCCCGATGGAAAGCCCCGCGAAGGGGGAACGGAGGAATATGGCGTAGGCTTCCGTGTCCAGCGGGTAGGCGATAAGCCGCAGGAAGGCCGCCATGTCGTTCACCGGGCCGTCAGAAAAGAAACCGCTTAGGCCCTCCGCCGCGTAGGGGATCTGGAGGCGGCGCAGGTGTTTTTCAAAAAGATGCTGGGGCCTGCGGGTGCGGAAGAGGATGGCGATGTCATCGGGCCGGTAACGGGGACGGCCGTCCCCGTCGTGTTCTTCCAGCAGCTCCCGGATCCTGGCGGCGGTAAAGGCGGCTTCGCCTTCGTCGTTGTTGGCCTGCCCCCCCTGGCCTTCCCCGTCCCCTTCGCCGTCATCGCGGCCGGAATCCAGGATGTAGACAGCCGCGCCCCCGCGTGTGCTTATACCCGCGCTCAGGGGGCTGTAGTCCGCCTCGTAGGCGGGCAGAGCCCCAGCGGGCGGGAACACCGAAGCGTGGCGGAAGAGGGGGGAAGACCCGGAAGGGTCGCAGAGGCTGCCCCCGAATACCGCGTTGAACAGAGCGATAAGCTCCGGCGCGGAACGGTAATTAACGCCAAGGCTAAGGTCCTCCGCGGCCAGCTCGGTTTTTAGTTCCCGGAACACCGAAACATCCGCCCCCCGGAACCTGTAGATCGACTGCTTTTCGTCCCCCACGAAGAAGAGCTTGCCCTCTTCCAGATCCCCGGCGGCCGGTATGCCGGCGGCGCGGCGGTCCTGTTTTTCTGCCAGCAAAAACAGAAGTTCTTTTTGCAGGGCGTTGTTGTCCTGAAATTCGTCGATCATGATCGCCCGGAAGGCGGCCTTTTCGTTGTCCCGTATGTCCGGCTGATCCCGCAGAATAGTCCGGGCCAGGCGGGCCGCGTCGGTAAACGACAGAATACCCTGGGCCCGTTTTTTCTCCACGTAGATCCGCTGGAATTCGTCCAGCAGGCCCATGACCGAAAGGATGATCCGCCCCTGGAGCGCGTAGACCAAGATCGATGAAACGGCGGGGAAGATCCGGCGGAGGCAGTTTGCAAGGGCTTTCGCCCTGGAATTCCGCTTCCCAGGAACTGCATTGGCCCAGGCAATGGCGTGCAGCGTGTAGAGCCAGCGGACGATGTGCCCCCGCGTGGACAGCGCCTCCGCGTCCTCCGGCGGAAGCCCCTCCGCGTCCTGCGCGCGGGAGCGGAGCAGGGCGTCGAAGTAGCCCCCCAGCTCCGCCCCCGTAAGGCATCCGTCCCGGATGCCCCGGTACTGGTCCAGCGGGACGCGCAACTGGGCCAGGAATT
Organism: Treponema sp.; assembly: GCA_031276685.1. Classification (GTDB taxonomy): domain Bacteria; phylum Spirochaetota; class Spirochaetia; order Treponematales; family Breznakiellaceae; genus JAISFT01. The sequence goes on from JAISMQ010000069.1 coordinate 2,573, forward strand.
TTTCCTGGGGTTCCTCCGCGTACAGGCCCGCCAGTTCGTCGAGCAGGGGCAGCATCTCCCCCCGCGCCTTTTCCCATTCGGCGCGGATAAGGCCGAACTGGGCCGCCGTGGCTGCGGCGTAGTCCGGTGCCTGGTCGATGTGGCCGCGGGCCAGGGCGGCTGCCGCGAAGATGTCGCGGACGATGTCCTGGGGCCGTTTTTCCCGGTAGAGCTGTTCCAGGGCCGGGTGGGATATGTGGGAGATGAGGAAGGGCAGGCTTTCCCGGAACGCCAGTTCCCGCGTCCCCTCGTCGTCTACCGTAAAGTCCGGGCGGATACCGTAGCGGGCGGCCCCCTGCTTTACAACGTAGACGCAGTAGGAATCCAGGGTCTGAATGTGGGCGTGGTAAAAATCCTTAAGCGCGCGCCGGGCGGCTTCCGCAGTTCCGGCTTCGGGACTCCGGGCTTCGGCGCTTAGGGCCCCGTGGATCCGCTGGTACATCTGGGCCGCCGCCTTCCGCGTAAACGTAAGGCTAAGGATCTGGTCAACCCGCAGCCCCCCCCGCGTGACAAGCCTGACGTAGCGGCTTGCCAGAACCGAGGTTTTCCCCGATCCGGCCCCGGCGGCCACCACCGCGTTCCGGTCGCACTCGACCGCCCGCCTCTGCTCGCGGTTCAGCGGGTCCCGGCGCGTTCCCGTTTCCGGGGCGGTCCCCGTCTCCGGCATGGTCTCAGGCATGCTGCGCCTCCGTGCGGGCGATAAGATCCCGGTTCCCGTCCACCGTGTACAGGGTCCGGCAGACCCTCTGGTACGCGCAGGCGGCGCACTGGGCCTCCCCGGCGCTTGGTACCGACAGTTTCCCCTCCAGAATACCGGCGGCGTACTGTTCGGTCTTCGCCGCGAATTCCGCCATAACCGCGCCGAATCTGTCCCCGCTGTCCGCCCCGCCTGATTCGGGGGCCCCGCGCAGGATCGGCTGGGCGGGTTTTTCTTTTCCGCTCAGCCTGTCGCGGACGCGGCCAAAGACCACCAGCGCGTCGGCCTTGAGGATGTTGAAAAACAGGGCAGTGTGGACGGGCGGCGCGCCGGAGGCTTCCGCCAGCGTGATGTACATGGGAAGCTGAAAATTTTCCAGCCCCCGCTCCCCCTGGCCTGTGCAGGGTTTGCGCTTTGGAAGGTAGTTAAGCTTAAAGTCAACGATGACGCCTCTATCCTGGGCCGTTCCGGCCTCCGCCGTTCCGGCCCCCGCCGTCCCGGCCTCCGCCGTTCCGGCCCCCGCCGTCCCGGCCCCTGCCGCATCCGCCGGGCCGCCCCCGAGCAGCAGGTCCACCTTTCCCACAAGGCAGTAGTTCTGTTTTTCAACTTCGTAGTTCAGTTCGCTGCCGGCTACGCGGAACCCGCCGAAGAACCCCAAAAGGGCCCGCAGCAGAAGCTCCAGATGCCGCTGTACCGCCCCCGCCTGGGCCCGCAGAAAGCGGCTGGTCAGGCTGCTCAGGGGCGCCCGCTCCCCCGGCAGCAGCGGAAGGCCGTCCATCACTTCGCGGATCGAGGCGGCAAGGAGGGCGCGGTAGCCCTCCGGCAGATCCCCGGCCCCGGGGATCCCGTCGCCCCCGCCTCCGGGGATCCCGGCCCCCTCGTCCGGGGCTGCCGCCAGAAGCCCCCCGCGCCGCGCCACGGCCTTGAAGAACAGGTCCAGTACGGCGTGGTACAGGGTCCCCGTCACGTTTTCGGCCATCAGCGTGGTTTCCATGCGGCGGCTTTCCAGGCGCAGGATGCGGCGGTAAAGCCATTCGGCAGAACAGCGGAAGTAAGGCTCCATCGCCGAGGCGGAGATCCGGGGCTTGCGCCCGCCGCAGGATTTCGTGATAAGCCCCGCCAGCGCCCCCAGGCCCTCCCCCGCAGGGTCCGCAAGGCCCCTCCGCTCCGCCCAGGCCCGGAACCCCGCCGCCTGCGCCTCGTGCAGTTCCCGGACGCCCCCCCCCGGCGCGTCAGGCGCCCCCAGGCCCCCCAGGGCGGCTTCCTCGGCGGCGAACAGATCGGGGGCAAACAGATCGCCCTCCGCTTCGGCGTAGCGGAGCCGGGGCTCGTCACCGGCCTCCAGAGCGCTGTGGGGAATTTTGAACCCCCCAAAGGACTGGCGGGAGCAGAAAAAGGCGGCGTTCCGCGACGAGTTAAGGCGGTGAAGCGCGATAAACGCCTCCGATGCGTCAACATCCCCCAGGCCCAGCCGTTCTTTTTTCAGGCGGGGCAGAAAACTAAGCCGGGAAAAGACCATGGAAAGGTTGTCCTGGCTGGCGCCCAGCACAACATGGCAGGCAAAGGGGGCGCAGGCCGCGGTACGGTAGGGAAGTATCGAAACGCCCCGCCGCGTTTCCTGGGCCAGGTACGTCGTTTCGTTCAGATGTTCGATAAAGAACCCGTAAGGGTCCGGGGCTTTTAGATCGGGAAACGAGTCTTCAATCTCCGCCAGGGCCAGCAGCTCCGAAACGCAGCGGGACAGCACCGCGTCCGCCTCCTCCCGGCAGCGGGACATATCCAGAAACTCGTCCCGGAAGGCAAAGTAGCGGCGCAGCGCGTCCCGGAAACTCCGGGCCCCGTGGATCTTTTCCAGGGCCGATTTGAATTCCGCGTAAAAGGCCCCCGCCCGCTGTTCCCGGCTCCCCGCCATCGAATGAAAGGCGTCCAGCCACACATCCGTCCTCCGGCCCTGCTCCACCCAGGAGCAGATACAGTTGTTGCCGATGCCAAAATCGATAAGCTGGTCAATAAGGTCCCGGTTTTTCCAGGGCAGGTGGGAGTTGAGCAGCAGGCCGGAAACCGCCGCAAAGGAAAAACCCTGGGCGCAGCACTCCTGGATACCCGTAAAAAGCTGCCCGGCGCGGTACGCGCTCAAGGCTTTCCCCGCCCGCCTGACCGCCGGAATATCGCGGTTGGCGAATTCCCGCAGCACGTAAGGCTCGTATTCCTCCCCGTCCGGCAGACTCACCCCAATATCATCCCAGGCCAGCCCCCCGTTTTCCACAAGATTCCTGATGTACAGGGCGGCTTCGGCAATCTCGCTGCGGGCGTTCGTGTAAAAAAACGTGCGCGACGGCCGTTCCCCGCCCGCGCCATCCGCCAGACGCAGTATCCTTACGTGCGGGGCCGCTTCCAGCAGAGCCTCGTATTCGGAAAAATCACTCAGCGTTTCCGGAAAAAAGATAAAACATTCCTTCCCGTTGTCCTCGAACGGCGGCCGCTCCCAGGCCGGTTCAAAAAGCCCGTGTTCGTCAAGGAACCGCTTGTAGCGCAGCGTAAGGGCAAACAGATCCCCCCCCTCCCCCCCGCAAAACTCCGCCCGCCCGGCATCCCCCTCGTCAATATCCGCCGCCG